>JAXHTF010000021.1 GCA_034211275.1 Acidobacteriota bacterium | reverse complement strand
GGCGCGGTGGAGCGCCTGCAACCGGGAAAGCTCAGCGTCCACCACGATGACGTGGGCACCGGCGGCGAGGCCCTGGCGAGCCGCTGCCTCGCCGGCGGTCCCGCCCCCCAGCACAAGTACCGTCGGTGGCGGCACCCCCGGCACGGCGCCCAGAAGGATACCCCGGCCACCGTGCTCCCGCTGCAAATATTGGGCGCCGATGTGCACCGCCAGCTGGCCGGCGATCTCGCTCAGCGGTCGCAACACCGGCAGTGCCCCGACGGCATCCCGGATCACCTCATAGCCGAGCAATGTGACCTCCAGCTCCAACAAGCGCTGGACCACCGACAGCGGCGTCACCGCCAAATGGTGGAAGGAGCAGAGGGTCGAGCCGGGATTGATCAGCTCCAGGTCATCCTCCGTCACCGGCGCCACCCGGCACACCACGTCGGCCCGCCGGTAGGCCTCTTCGGCGGTGTAGACCACCGATGCACCGGCCTGCTGGTAGTCCTGATCGGAAAAGTGGGCTGCGGTACCGGCGTCGCGCTCGACCACCACATCGTGGCCTCGGCGCACCAGCTGAGCGACCGCCGCCGGGGTCAACCCGACCCGGTGCTCGAGACGATGGCGCTCCCGGGGAATGCCGATGATCATGGAAGTCTCCTGGAAACGATGGGTGGAAGGCTCATGAAGGACTGGAGCCGAGTTTATCCCCTTCGGCTCTCTTCTGCAGGGCCCCCAGAAAGCTTTTGGACCCTTGACACACCACGAGAAAAACCCCGCCGCAAACCCTCATGGAAGCACGGCGGGGCCGATGTGGCGGACGCTTCGCGACCTGTTAAGGATCGACGACCAGGGTGGGGTCCCCAAGCAGAGTCCAGCCCAGGAGCACATCCAGCCGCTCCGGCTCGGTGACGGCGAGATCCTGCTTCGCCGCGGTGAGAGCGTCGCCGATGCGCTGCCCCGGCTGGGCGATGCGGGGCGCCAGGAAGCGGCCCAAGGCCCGCGTCGAGGCGCTGTCCATCAGCGTCGAAGAACCGAGCACCGCCGCCGCACCGTGGTCGCCGTCGAGCAAGAGCACGTGACCCAAGGTGTCCACCTCGGGCTCGACGTAGTAGGTGTTCCAACAACCCCATTGGAGCACCACCGTGGGCCGATCGGCGTTGGTCAAAGCCTCCGCCTCGGTACCGGAGAAGAGCCCGGAGAAGGTCCACGCCGACGGTCCCGAGTGGCCGACATAGGAAGTCAGGGCGGCCCCCGCCTCGATGCCGTCCACCAGGCGCTGCCGCGCGCCGGTGACCCCGAGATTGTCGACATAGGCGCGCCGAGCGCTCCAATCGTCGGGCAGGCCGCCGAGAAAATCTTCGCTGTCGCTGGCGAAGGAGATGCGCGCGCCGGTGTCGAAACGGTCGGCGGCGGCGACCAACGAGCGGGAATAGTCCTTCTGCTCGTAGGCGAAGGTCTTGCCGAGCAGGGTCTCCAGCTCGGCGACGGTGCGCACCGGCATACGACCGACGGCGAGATCGGGAACCCGATCACCGTCCAAGTCTCCGTAGAGGGGATCCACCGGAGCAAAACGAACCACCTCGCCGGTGGCCTCGTAGAGGGTCGGCAACAGGCTCACGGAGCCGAAGCCCAGGCGGTCGTGGTAGTCGTAGGTGTCCGCCCCTACCAGCAGCACGTAGCGGGTTCCCAAGGCATCGGCGGCAAAGGCGATGTAGTCCCGAATCGCCTGGGGGTCCACCACACCGTGGCTCCACTCCTCGTAGAGATCGAAGGCGTCCACGGCCTTGACGCTCAATCCTTCCGTCCGGCGGGCGTCCGCCAGCGGCTCCAGGGCCTGAAGGAAGAGCGGGTGGGAGACGATGAGCAGCTCCGCCGGCCCCTCGTCGAGGCCCGCCGGGAGGTTGCCGGTGCGAATTCCCGCCACCGCCTCACCGCCGGCGGGGACGACCCGGTACTCGCTCGCCGCCGCGGTGCCGGCGAAGGTGGCGCTGAAGCCACTCGAAGGCCCACTGGTCCCGGCCTCGAAGTCCACTCGCTGGACCCGCTCCGGCCCATCCGCCCCCAGGCGATAGACCGCGAAGTCGGAGGACGAAAGCCCGCTGACGGTGATTCGTTCCCCCGCCGCCGCAAAGCGCAGCCCGTCGGCCCGGGCCACCAAGCGGCGCGGGTAGTCGAGGGTGAAGCCGTCCAGGTTGATCAGATCCGCCAACGCGCCGGTGTCGCCGGGAAGCTCGATCTCCAGGGAGTTGATTCCCTCGGTGAGCAGCGCCGCCGGAACCTCGACGGCCAGGGGCAGCGCGCCGAAGCCGTCGAAGGTCTCGTCCGCCACCACCGTGCCGTTGACCAGCACCCGCAGATGGTGGTCCGGGGATTCGGGCCAGTCGGTGACACCCCACAGGCTCAGCGAGAGCCGGGCCGCCGGGGCGGCGCCGGTGACGTCTCGAGCCAGGTCCTCGACGGGCAGATCGAAGCTCCAGCTCCGAGGCGTCTGGAAGGTCAACATGCGGGTGTCGTACCAAGGGTCCCCGGTCGGCGAGGAAAAGGCGTAGAGCCGGTCGTCGCCACCCCGGTGGCTCTCCCAATACCACTCCGGCGCCGCGCCCCGCTGGGGCACCGGCGAGCGGTCGACGGCCAGGTCCAGACCGGCATTGGTCTCCGCCGTCAGACGGTAGACGTTGGTATCGGTGTAGAGGGAGTCGATGCCCTGGCCGAAGAACCGGATGACCGAGCCGGGACCGAAGCGCGGACCGCCCTCGACCTGGCGCGCCACCGGCTCACCGCCGTGGCTCAGGGCGAGGTCTTTGGCAGCCACCCCGGCGAGGTCGTGGCCCGCCGCCGCCAGCTCCTCGTAGCTCACCCGGAAGAAGCCGTCGCCGGTCACCTGCAGGTGAATGGGGGCCGCCGCCGGCGCCGGACCGCCCCGGACGGCGGCACCGCCGAAGCGCAGATCATTCCGCTGCGCAGCCCGCGCCGCCTGCTGCACCCGATTCCACTCGACGGCCTGGGGCCGCGGACGCGCTCCATGGACTTTCCCGACCTCGAAGGGACCGTGGACCCGGCTCTTGCCGGAGGCGTCCACATCTTCGAGGAAGAAGCGGTCGCCGGAGAAGTCGTCCAGCCGCCAGCGGTACTCCTGAGGCTGGGTCGAATCACCGAGCCGGGAGGGAACCAGCTCCCCGGTCAGACGCTCGCCGAGCTGAGTCTCCCCGGCAAGGCGCCGGACCGACTCCCGACCGGGAGCCTGATCGGCGCCGTAGAGGTGGAAGCCGAGGTTGCGGCTCTCGGTGGCGGTGGACCACTCCACCACCAGATCATCGCCGTCCCGCTGCGCGCTGATCCACGCCAAGGTCACCGGCGTGGTTTCGATCCCCAGGCTGCAGGAAAGCATCGTCTGCTCCACCGCCGCCGGATCGCTGGGCGAAGTATTGGACCAGTAAGTGCTAGTGGCCAAGGTGATGTTGGTGCCCTGGGGCGTGCCCGACGCGATGGTGTAGTCGAAGGTCAGGGTCGCGGTCTCGCCGTTGGGCCCGATGATGCCCGGGGCCATGGTGGCGGCGCTGGCGGGAATCCAGGTAAGGATGCTGGAATCGTCGCTCAGGGAGCCGCGGGTGGCGGACTGGCCGGAGATGGATCCGTTGGCCTCGTCATAATCCACCTCGAAACGCAGGAAGCTGGCGGTGCCGCAGCGAAAGCGCTCCGTCGTGCCGGGGTCCGGCGTGCAGGTCTTGTTGTTGGTGTAGGTGATGGTGCAGGAAGTGGATTCGGTGGGCGCCACCATGGTGCGGTCGCAGGAGCAGGTCAGGCCCAGGTCGGCCACCGGCACGTCGCTGCTGAGGGTCTCCAGCTTGCACTTGGCCTTGGTGCCGGGAATCACCTCGAACTCGCCATCGCAGGTGGGATCGCCCACATCGTCATTGTTCTGCCCCCAGGTGGATCCGGTGGCGATCTCCACGAAGCCGTCGCCGGTCTGGTCCTCACAGGGCAGGGTGACGGCGTCGGAAAACACCAGGAAGCTGTCGTCGCGAGACCCGTCCATATTCTCGTCGCAGTCGATCTCGCTCTCGTCCAGCAGGTCGCCACAGGTGTCCCCGTCGGTGTCGAGAAACGGACCGGCGCCGCCGTCGAGATCGAGGGGCGGGCAGGCGGACTGACCGAGACCGCCGAGGGGAGTGAGGATCTCGCGGTAGCAGGAGCCGGTTCGCGCGCCGTCGAGGTTGGGGTCGCCATCGGTGGCCACGTAGAGACCCACGTCGTAGCGCGTCTGCGCCGTGGTGTTGCGCACCTGGGCACCGAGAAAGATGCTCAGCGTATCCCCCGGACCGACGCAGCCGTCGTCCTGGGTGCCGAGACCGACGACGGTGAAGGTGACGTCGTTGGCGGTGCAGTTGTTGGGCACCTGATTGGGCCGAATGCCCTGGGTGACGTCATCGATGCAGCCCCCGAAAATGCCGCCCTGGGCGGGCGGCGCGAAGACCAGCAAAGTGAGGGCGGCGATCAGGCCGTGGCGGAAGGAAGGTAGAAGAATCGATCTCATGATGAGCTCCGTTGTCTTGACTGCAGGCCCAGGTGCTCCCTGGGCGGATCTTCCCGGAACCGAGCGAGGTCCGGCCGCGCCTCCGATGCGGTCGAGGAGGCGGCGGGGTCGAGGCTCTGACGGACCACCGCCGCGACCTCCTCCAAAGCGTCCGAGCGCCAGGGATACCGAAGGGTGAAGATGGGAAGCCGTTGGGCAAAGCTGAAAAGGTACTCGAAATGGCGGGCGAGGAGGGGGGGGCTGAAGAGACGGGCCGCGATGGTGTGCCGCAAAAGAGCCTCTCCACCGAGGCGGGGGGATAGCCGACAAACTTCCACGGTCCGGCAATGGGGGCCGCCGGCGAGGAGGAAGAGAGCCCCCAAGGGCAGTCGTGGAGGTTGAGCGACCCCAAACTGAGCCTGGGGCGAGAGCTTGAGCTGCGGGAACCACGGCAGAGCCTCACCGGCGGCGGCCGAGACCGGCAGCACGTCGTCCGCCACCGGAGTGATCCCGGGGAGGCCACCGAGCCGCGCCGCCAGGGTGGACTTTCCCCGTCCCGAATCACCAGCGAAGACGGCCCCTCGGCCATCGCTAGCCACCGCCGACGCATGCAGACAGAAGACATCCCGCAGAGCCAAGGCGAGGATCAACCCCGGCCCGAGGAGCAACTCGGCACGAATCTCGTCGCCGGCTCCCGGCTCCAGCCGATAGCGCAGCTCTCGTCCCGAGCTCGACAACTCCAGGCTTCCGCAGCCCCGAACCTCGACCCGATGCTCCCCGCTGGAAACCGTGCAGCGCACCCGCCGCGAGCCCCGGGCCAGAAGGCCTTTCCCGTCGAAGACCTGTAGGGGATCCTGCGGTGACGGCGTCGAGCCTCCCGCCGGCTCCGCATCGAGCTCCGGCACCAGAGGTGCCGTCAGCGCCGACGGCGCGGCGAAGGCTGACAGCTCCGGCAACGGCGACGCCGAGACCAAAAGCGTCCCTGCCACGAGGTAGTGGTGCCCGCCGTTCTCGAGACCAGAGCTCGCCGAAGGCGGATGCTCCGCCGGGCGGATCCACAGAGGCTGTCCGCTGGCCATCCCGGAGACGCTGGCCACGGAAGCCGAGGCCGGGAGGGGAGGCGATGCTTGAGGCTGGAGATCCACAGAGTTCCAGGGCTAGGGCCGGGTGTTGGGGAATTGGCTGTCACCGATGTCGATGACCGAGCCACCGAGGGTCGTGCTGCGAAGATCTCCCAACACTTCGAGGTGGGGCCGGCGCCAGGGGCTCCGGTGGGCTCGCTGCTGACCATCGGGGCCGCTTCGCCGGGCGGTCACTTCCGATCGCTGCTGGTTGGGTTGATGCTGCTTCTTGGGGTTCATCCGGGTTCTTTCTTCTAGGTTGCCTGTCTTCTGGATTCTTCTGGCTTCGCGCCTTCCAGAGTCTAGATTATTGCTCTCTAAATGGTAATTTTGCCAAGAGAGAACTTCTTCTTAAGAATCCCGTTCTCCACTTACGCATCCTCATGCTGCACTCCGCCGGTGCCAAATCTCCGCACTGGCACAGGACCATAGGATCACCGCCTCCAAACCTCCGCCACGGCCGCCTCGACCACCGAACCCGCCATCGCGGCCCATCGCTTGTCGGACCCAGTGGGGGTCAACGTAGCGCCGCCAAACAGCGCCCTGCCCATCCAGCAGACGCGTCAGCCGCCCGCGCTCGCGCTCGAACAGACCTCGCCGGAAGAGCGCATCGAGACGCCCGCGGTCCCCTCGCGATGTCCGGATCTCGGTGGGCAGCTCGCCGGCCAGGGCCTCCCGCAGCAAATGCTTGGAGCGACCGCGCCGATAAAGCTGATGGGCGGGCATGGCGAGCATCGCCTCCACCAGCTCGCGGTCCCGGTAGGGGTGCCGCGGATCGGCACCGCTACGGGCGGCCTGGCCGCGCTCGGCGACCAGATTCCACACCTGGAGGCCGGCAAACCGTTGGGAACGCTCGTCCGCCTCCGCCTCCGCCTCCTCCGTGGCCCGCAGATGCCTCCGGGCTTGCGCCGTCAACCACGGGAAAGCCTCGGCGGTGGCCCGCGAGCGGCGGCGGCGCAGCCTCAATAGTTCCGCTACGGGGCCGGCTCCCCGGCGGGGCGAAGCGCCGCGGGCGAGCTCGGAAAGAACTTCCCGCCCCGCTTCCGCAAAGCGCCCCTCGCGCAGCAAATCGGCAAGCCAACGCTCCGTACCGATCCAAAGATGGTCCCCGGACCAGCCGGTGAGAACCGAGCGACAGCCTGCCTCGCCGGCAGCGCGGTAGGCCCGGTCGAGCAAGCGGCGATAGGGATTGACGGTAGGGGAATTGCAGCCCATCGGCTCTCCGGGGCCGCTGACCCGGGGCCACAGACCGTCCGCCGGCAGCTCGATGGAGTCGAGACGGCTGCGCTCGGCCACGGCCCGCGCAAAGGACCGCTCATCGCAGCTCACCAGCTCGTCGAAGATCCAGGTGACGGCCGTCAGACGTGGCCGGCCAGCGGCTTCGAGCCGGCGGGAGGCGAGAGCGGCGACGGACGTCGAGTCGAGACCGCCGCTCATCAACACCGCCGGCGATGCAGCGGTGCGCAGGCGGCGCTGGACGCTGCGCTCCAGGAGCTCCCGAAAGTGCTCCTGGTAGTCGGCTTCCCGCCGAAATTGCAGGCGCCGCGTCCAGTCCGGAGCCCAATATTGGAAGAGCTCGACAGCCCCGTCTTCGAGCCAGAGCCCATGCCCCGGCGGCAGCTCACGAATGGCCGCATAGAAGGTGCGGCCGGCCCTCGGTTCGCGGCAGGCGAAGAAGCGGGCCAGGGACTCTTCGTCGGGATCCCCCGCCACCGACGGATGGGCGAGCAGAGCCTGCTCTTCCGAGGCGGCGAGGAAAGCTCCCGCCGGCCGGGCATAGAACAGGCTACGGTCCCCCAGGGCGTCCCGGCCGCAGAGCAGCGCCCGCCGCTTGGCGTCGTAGAGAGCCAACGCGAAGGGACCCAGGAGGCGGGCGAGGCATTCCCGGCCCCAGCGGCGATAGCTCTCCAACACGAGGGCGGCGTCGGAGAGTCCCGACGCGCTCCGAAGATCGAGCAGCGTCAGAAGCTCGTCGCGATTGTCGAGGCGGCCGTCGAAGCTCAGGTAGAGCTCCGCATCGGCCTTTGCCAGGGGCTGGATCTCGCCCACCTCTTCCGGAGTGGTCCAGAAATGCTGGTGGGCCAGGGCAGCCCGCGGCAGCCAGCGGATCTCGCAGCCGTCGGGGCCGCGATGGCGCAGTCGGTCCACGAGCTCAGCGAAAACCCGCCGAGGCGCCGACATCGCTCCAAGCTGGACCATCACGGCAAAACCAGACATCTGACTAGCTCCTAGGTACGAGAAATCCTACACCCTCGGCCCCAAACAGAGCCCAAGGCGATCCCGCTCAACCACGAATGGTCGAGGCACACGACAGGGAGCCTCCTGAAAAATGGGGGGAGATACAACAGAACCGACATGTAAGACTACCATGCCGTGCCCTGGGATGGGGGACTTAGGCGAGGGGAGAGCCCCCTCTCCCGCTCCGAGCCGGCTTCAGTCGTCCGCCAAGAGCGCCCTGGCGCGCTCGGCGACCGCCTCGACGGTGAAGCCGAAATGCTCCGCCAGGTCCTTGTACGGCGCCGACTCGCCGAAGCCGTCGAGGCCCAGTACCGCCCCGCGGGGGCCGACGTAGCGGTCCCAGCCCATGGGCGAGCCCGCCTCCACCGCCAGCCGCAACGGCACGTCCGGCGGCAGCACCTGTTGGCGGTAGGTCTTCGGCTGGGCTTCGAAGAGCTCCCAGCTGGGCATGCTCACCACCCGGGTCGCCACTCCGTCCTGCTCCAGCGCGCGCTGGGCTCCCAGCGCCAGCTCCACTTCCGAACCGGTGGCCAGCAGCAGCAGACGAGGCTCGCCGGCGGTGGCCTCCGAAAGCACGTAGCCGCCCCGGGCAACCCCTTCCGCCGCGGCGCTGGCGGTCTGCGCCAGCACCGGCAGCTTCTGCCGGGTGAGGGCCAATACAACCGGCCCCTGGCGCCGCGTGAGGGCCACCGCCCAGGCGGCGGCGGTCTCGTTGGCGTCGGCGGGGCGCAGCACCGTCACCCGCGGGATGGAGCGCAGCGAGAGCAGCTGGCTGATGGGCTGGTGGGTGGGGCCATCCTCGCCCAAGAAGATGGAGTCATGGGTCAGCACCGCAACGGAGTGAACCCCCATGAGGGCTCCCAGCCGCAGGGCCGGCCGCAGATAGTCGGAGAAGATCAGGAAGGTGCCGTAATAGGGCGTCAGCAGCCCCGAGAGGGCCATGCCGTTGGCCGCGGCGGCCATGGCGTGTTCGCGGACGCCGAAGTGATGATTGCGCCCCTCGCGATGCTCGGGGGAGAAGAACGGCTCGTCGGGCTGGGTGGTGTTGTTGGAGCCGGCGAGGTCGGCGGAGCCGCCCACCAACTCCTGGACCGAGGGTACGAGGGCGCTGAGCGCCTTGCCGGACGCGCTGCGGGTGGCGATGGGGCCATCCTCCGGGGCAAAGCGGGGCAGCAGGTCGCGCCAGCCCTCCGGCAGCTCCCCGGCCAGCCGACGATCGAGCTCCGCGGCGGCTTCGGGGTGGTCCCGGCGATAGCTCTCCAGCTGTTCGAGCCAACCCTGCCGGGCCTCGGCACCGCTGGCGGCGGCGGGCTCGAAGCTCTCCCGAACACCGTCGGGCACCAGGAAGGTGGGCTCCTGGGGCCAGCCCAGGTTGTCCTTGGTGAGGGCCACCTCGCGCTCCCCGAGAGGCGAGCCGTGGGCCTTGGAAGTGTCCTGCTTGTTGGGGCTGCCGTAGCCGATGTGGGTGCGCACCACCACCAGCGATGGCCGCTCCTCCTCCGCAGCGGCAGCCTGGGCGGCGGCCTCCAGAGCATCCAGATCGCGGCCGTCGGCGACGGTCTGGACGAACCACCCGTAGGCCTCGAAGCGCTGGGCGGTGTCCTCGGTGAAGGTGAGATCGGTGCCGCCGTCGATGGTGATGCGGTTGTCGTCGTAGAAGACCTTCAAACAACCCAGCTTCTGGTGTCCCGCCAGCGAAGCCGCCTCGGCGGCGACGCCCTCCATCAGGTCGCCGTCGCTGGCCACCACCCAGACCCGATGGTCGAAGAGCTCGTGCCCCGGACGATTGAACCGCGCCCCCAGGTGCTCCCGGGCCATGGCCATGCCCACGGCGGTGGCAAAGCCCTGCCCCAGGGGACCGGTGGTGGTCTCGACCCCGGGGGTCAGACCGTATTCCGGATGCCCCGGGGTCTTGGAGCCCAGCTGACGAAACCGCTTCAGCTCTTCCATGGGCAGGTCGAAACCGGCCAGGTGCAACAGCCCATAGATCAGCGCCGACGCATGACCGCAGGAGAGCACGAAGCGATCCCGATTGGGCCAGTCGGGGTGTCGAGGGTCGTGGCGCAGGTGGCGAGTCCACAACAGATAGGCCAGCGGCGCCAACCCCATGGGGGCACCGGGGTGACCGGAGTTGGCCTGCTCGACCATGTCCACCGCCAGGAAGCGGAGGGTGTTGATGGCGGTGCGGTGGGACTTGTCGCGGTTGAGATCGCTCATGGGGGCTCGGGATTCCCTCGTCAGCTTCGGCAAAGGGCCGCCGGGGCAGAGCCGGCTTGGCCGAGCTCCGGTTCGATGGTCAGGAGGCCGCTGGATACGGCGGTCGACAGGGGAAAGGATAGCCGGGGCCGGCATAAAGTCCAACCCCCGGAAAACCTTCCAAGATCCTTTCTCCGGCCCCAAAGCGGCGCCAGCAGGGCGTTTCGGAGCCGGCGAGACCTCCTTCCCCACCGACTCCGCCTTTGACTCCAGCGCCAGAAGGTGCTAGAAACTTCGGTCTCGCGACCCCCGCGGAGAGGTGCCGGAGTGGTCGAACGGGGCTGCCTGCTAAGCAGTTGTCCGGGGCAACCTGGACCGAGGGTTCGAATCCCTCCCTCTCCGCCATTCCCCAACCCCCGAAATTCCACGGAAGCTGCATCCCACAGAGCCTCGGCCACCGAGGGTCTGACGATCTGCCACGGAGTGTCGCCATGAGCTCACAATCCGACGCCGCCCCCGCTCCCCACCGCTCCCGCAAGCCGTCCGTCGAGGGACCGGTCCGGGTTCGCTTCGCTCCATCCCCCACTGGCTTCCTGCACGTCGGCGGCGTCCGCACCGCCATTTACAACGATCTGCTGCGCCACAGCGTCGGCGGCGCGTTCCTGTTGCGCATCGAGGACACCGACCGCCAGCGCTCCGACCAGGCCATGATCGACCAGATCTGCAACGGGCTGCGCTGGATCGGCGTGCATTGGGACGAAGGTCCCTTCCTCCAAAGCGAGGGCGTCGAACGCCACCGCCGGACCGCCGAGGAGCTGGTGGAGGCAGGCCAGGCCTACTATTGCTTCCGCACTCCGGAAGAGCTGGAGGCGGCGCGCAACGAAGCCCAGAAGGACGGCGGCATCTTCCGCTACCGGGAGGTCTTCGAGCCCCCGTCCCCGGAAGAGACGGAGCGCCGCCGGGCCGCCGGCGAGGCCTGCGCCGTGCGCTTCCGCATGCCCCAGGAAGACATCCGCATCGACGATCTGGTGCAGGGCGAGGTAACCTTCCCCGCCGAGTCCCTGGACGACTTCATCATCCTGCGCTCCGACGGCTCTCCCACCTACCACCTGTCGGTGGTGTGCGACGACGTGGAGACGGAGGTGACTCACGTACTGCGCGGCGACGACCACCTGTCCAACACACCCAAGCACGTGGGGCTGTTCCGGGCCCTGGGCGCGGAGGTTCCCACCTTCGGCCACCTGCCGCTGATCCTGGGCTCGGATAAAAAGCGCCTCTCCAAGCGCACCGGCGCCACCTCGGTGGAGGAATTCCGGGATCAAGGCCTGCTGCCCCAGGCGCTGTACAACGCCCTGGCCCTCCTCGGCTGGTCGCCGGGAGAGGACCTGGAGGTGATGGATCGCGCCGAGATGATCCGCCGCTTCACCGTCGACCGCATCAACGCCGCCGCCGCCGTCTTCGACCGCGACAAGCTGGCCTGGATCAACGGCCAGTACATGTCCGGTCTGCCGCTGGAGGACCTGATGCCGCATCTGGAGCCCTTCCTCGCCAAGGTCGAGCTCTCGGGCCTCCAGGGTGATGAGCGCAAGCGCCTGCTGGTAGCGGTGGATCTGCACCGCACCCGGGCTCACAATCTGATGGAGCTGGCGGAATACGTGGTGCCCTATTTCCGAGAGCACCTGGAGTACGACAAGGATCTATGCGCCAAATTCCTTCGCCAGCCCGAGCTGCCGGACCAGCTGGAACAGCTGGCGAACCGCTACGCGGCCCTGGAGGAGTTCCGCATCGACCCCCTGGATCAGGCCCTGCGGTCGCTGGCGGAGGAATTGGAAGTCAAAGCGGGAGTGCTCATCCACCCCACCCGCATGGCCCTCACCGGCTCCAAAGCCGGTCCCCCGGTCTTCGACGTGGTGGAGGCCATGGGCCGCGAAGCCACCGACCGCCACCTGCGACGCCTCGCGGCCTTTCTACGAAAGAACGCGGAGTAACTCAGGAGAGGTCCCGCACCGCCGGCAGCATCCCGAAACCGTCGGCTTCCCGCACCGCACCCAGCACCGCTTGGGCCACCGCCTGCTCCGCCAACACCGCCACCTGATGGAGGTGAGCTGCGCGGCGGGCGGTGGAGAGGGCTACCACCAGATCGCCGTCGTAGAGCGACAGCGCCGGGCTGATGGTGCGGTACAAGCCACCAAAGGCCATCTGACAGACCTTGGACAGGGCCCGCTTGTCGAGGTCGGCGTCGGTGAGCACCGCCACCAGCGTGGTGTTGCTCTCCCAGACATTAGCGTGATCCGACGGTAGCACCGCCAGCACCCGATGAGCTCCCACCAGCCGGTGGGAGTCCGGCGCCTCCCGGCATCCCGCTACCAACGCACCGGTGGACGGATCCCGCACGTCGCCGAAGGCATTGACCGCCGCCAGCGCCGCCACCGTCACTCCGTCCGGCGCCTCCAAGGCGGCAAAGCCGATCCCTCCCTTCATCCCCTGGGCGGGGCCCAGGACCTTGCCCACCGTCGCCCCGGTGCCCGCACCGACGCTCCCCACTTCCACCACCGAGCCCGTCTCGAAGGCCGCGGCGGCGGCCAGGGCCTGCTCCGCCATGGCCGCCGTCGGGGCAGCGGCGGGATCGCCGAAGCCGAGGTCGAAGAGGATCGCCGTGGGTACCAGCGGCACCGGGCGATAGCCGGTCTGAAATCCGTAGCCCTGCCCCGCCAGCGCTTCCGCCACCGGCCCACCGCAGTCCAGCCCGAAGCCGCTGCCGCCGGCGAAGACCAGGGCATGAGCACGGTTGGCCAGATGGTTGGGGTGGATCAGGGAGTCGAATTGCCGGGTGCCGGTGGCGGAGCCCCGCAGATCCGCCGCCGCCACCGCCCCTTCGGGACAACGGATGATGGTGACGCCGGTCTTGCCTTCCAGATCCGTAGCGTGGCCGATGCCGAAGCCTTCGAGGTTCAGCCGGCGCAGGAGAGGAGGAAAGGGTGGAATCTTCACGGCCCGGAATCCTACCAGCGAAGCCCTCCGGCCAAGAAAAAACCGCCCGCGGAGCCATCGGGCTCGGCGGGCGGTTTGGGGACGATGTCGTCCCGGCGGCACGAGGCCCCCGGGGCGACCGCAGCGGAGTCTTACTCGTCGACGAAGGCCTGCACCTTCAGGTTCGAGTAGGTCCAGCCCAGAGGCGGCTGGTAGGCACCACCGTCCGCCGGACGGGCCTGCCCCAGCAGGATGCCCACCGGGTTGCCGTTGTTGGAGATGTCCCGGAAGGTGATGAAGGTAGAGGTGCTGTAGAACACCGTTCCCGCCCGCGACACGTTGAGGGTGAAACGGCCGGCGGCCGCATCGTAGATGATCTGCACATGCACCTGCTGGTTGGCGGTCCAGGGCCCTTCGACCTTCAGATCGGTGCCGTCACCGCGGTCGAGGATGGTGCGGGCGTTGCTACCGCGAGCGAAGAGCCCGAAGTACAGCGGCGGGCCTCCCAGGCGGCGCAGGCTGCAAATGGCGTGGAACAAGCCGTTCTGGTAGCGGCCGAGGCGCAGGTCGAAGTCGATGACGATGCGGTCGTAGCTGACTCCCGGCTCCAGCGGCAGAGCGAGCTCGCGGATGGAGTCGCCGGGGGTGGCGGTGAAGAAGTTGCCGTTCATCTCCAGGGTCGGCACCGGCGGCTCGTCGCCGGGGCGCACCAGGTCCGAGGACAGGGCGTCACCGGGCTGAACGAAGAGCACCTGGTCCAGGTTGTCCTGCCAGACCACGGCGTAGGCGTAAAAGTCCTCGGCGCAAGTCACCACGGCACGGCCGGCGGCCAACTCTTCGAGACCGAGCAGACCGAAGACGTCGGGAATCTCCCGGTGGGAGAGGGGCATCATGGTGGTGACGAACGTGTTGGTCAGCTCCTCACCGCTGGCCTTGACCAGGGAGATGGCGCACTCGTTGGGGTCCTGAGACATATTGATCAGGCCCACCGAGGTATTGCTGCCGCTGGAGCTGTGCTTCAAGCCCAGCAGAGCCACCAGGTCCCCACCGGGGTGGACGTCGCCATCGGAGATGGTCGGCACGCGGGTCGAGGAGAGCAGCTGGCCGCCCTCGTCGAAGACCCGCAGGCGGGCATCGAAGTTGAGCTGCGGAGCGCCGGCGATCTCCAACATGCCGATCTCGCCCTGGGGAGCGGCCCCGATGGCCAAGATGGAGCTCTGCGGCGGAACGCCGGTGAAGTCGTAGACGATCTCTTCGGGGCGATTCACACCGTTGGAGAGACTCGGGATGAAATACGTCTCGAAGCGACGCCCCTGGGCGCCTAGATTGGTGGCCCAGACCTCGGTCTGATAGAGGCGTCCGTCGATCACCTGATCGACAGCCTGGGGGACGTAGATCGTGCCAGCGTCGGCGGGGAGGCTGGTCAAGCCGAGGAAGACAATCGCGACGGCGAGAACCGCACGCTTCAGGGAGCAAGTCATGGAGTACCTCCGGAAAATACGTTGACCCTACGTGGCGGGGTCAGGTGAAACCTAATTGTGGAAAATCTGTCCGTAGCTTCTTCCGAGTTGATCTTCGATGTAGAGACCGGCCGGGGAAACGGCTCGGCAGGCGAACGGACAACCATCGGGGGGAAGGGACGACGCTCGATTCGACGAGCGCTCGAGCCCGGAAATTTTTGGGTTGACGCCGATGGGCACATGGTAACCGATCTCTGGGGCCAGCGCATTCCCGAATCTCTCGATTTCCAACCTTCTTACGCATCGCTAGCGGATCTTGTCCCGGCCGCGGATCTCCCCGCAAGACGGCTGGACCCTGCGGCGAGAGTCGCCCACGGGAGCGACGCACATGCCCTCGACGACCGCATCGGCGTCGGCGGCAGTCCGATTCCACGCTTCAAATCGGCGTTGTTCCTCGGCTGCCTCCAGGCTGTTAAAGCTATGGCACCATAACAGAATTCCCTGCCAGGAGCCAAGTTCTCATTGTTTATAGGGAGTTACCGGCCCTCTGGCGCCTCGGCACGGAAGCCTGAACGGGACAAACTCCACGCCGAAGCAGCATGAGGCTATGCCATACCAAGCTTGTCAAGGACCGGACGATGGCCGAGAATAGAGCGATGCGCAAGATCACGCCGCTGCACGGCTTTGCCTTTGTCCTGATTTTCTTCATCGCGATCCTGACCCTCCAGTTTGCCCTCGGCGGCGGCTTTGGAAGTCACGGACACAAGCGGGTTTCCCCGGCCAAAGACGGTACGGTGCGAATCTCCGTCGCGGATTTGCAGCCCGCCGAGGTGAAGTTCTTCCGGTTCCTCAATCCCGCCAACCAGGAAGTGGACTTCTTCATCGGGCGTGACGAGGAGGGAGCGCTGGCGGTGGCCTTCGACGCCAACGAGATCTGCGCCAAGACCAAACGAGGCTATCGCGCCGAGGGTGCGTGGGTGGTGTGCAACAAATGCGACAAGTCTTTCCGTCTCGCCGAGGTCAACGCCGGCGGTGGCGGTTGCAAGCCGGTTCCTCTGCCTTTTGTCGAGCGTGCCGGCGAGGTGATTCTCACCGAAGGGGACATCCTGACCGGGTGGAGGCTCTTCCGTTGAGCCGCCTCGAGGCCAATGGGTGTATATTCACCCATCACCATCCGAGGTGTACGAAGAGGCCACCCCGTGGTATACCTTGCCTGCTGGCGAGATCCTCGGTGACCCCGTTGGGATCCACCGAGCCCCGCTGAGCACCGAGTCGCTCACCGCGGCCCTATCGCTCCACCCCGGATTTGCCGTACTATGAGTAGTTCAGCCGCAGACCGAGAGCCCGCAGCATCGTCCCATCGGATGCGGAGAGGAAGAAGATGAGCTCCGAAGACTTCGTTCTCTACGAAGACGAGTTTCAGCGCCTCGAGGAGGCGCTAAAACGCCTTCGTCAAGAGTCCAACAGCAAAGCGGTGTTCCTGATCGACAAAAACGGTCAGCAGATCGCCGCCGCCGGCGAGACCGATCAGTTCGACACCACGTCGCTGGCCTCCCTCACCGCCGGCAACGTGGCTGCCACCGACGGACTGGCCAAGCTCATCGGTGAGCGAGAATTCTCGGTGCTCTTCCACGAGGGGCAGCAGGATCACATTCACATTTCCATCGTGGCCAAGCGGGCCATCCTGGTAGTCATCTTCGACGATCGTTCGTCGCTGGGCCTCACCCGCCTGCGGGTACGGCGAGCCAATGCGGATCTGGAGCGGATCTTCGAATCGATGGCGCAGAAGAGTAGCGTGGGGCTGGCGGGAAGCCAGGAAGCAAGTCCCTTCTCAGAGATTACGGACGAGGATATCGACGCCCTATTCAGCGAGTAGAGCGATGGGGCGAGGCGCGCCGATCCCAGCGACCAGCTGTGACTCCGGGCCGTCGGGGACCAGCGCCAACCCTCGCACAATGGTCATGACCGATAGATCCACCAGAGGTTCGTAGCATGGCGTTTATCAACTACGCCAGTAAGGAAATCAACTGCAAGATCGTCTACTACGGCCCCGGCCTCGGCGGCAAGACGACCAACCTGCAGTTCATCTACAACAAGACCTCCCCCGATGCTCGGGGGAAGATGATTTCCCTGGCCACGGAAGCAGATCGGACCCTCTTCTTCGACTTTCTGCCCTTGGATTTGGGCACCATCCGCGGATTCACCACCCGTTTTCACCTCTACACGGTGCCCGGCCAGGTGTTCTACGACGCCAGCCGCAAGCTGATCCTCAAGGGTGTCGATGGCGTGGTCTTCGTGGCCGATAGCCAGGAGCCACGGATGGAGGCCAACATCGAATCCATTCGCAATCTGGGCGTCAACCTGGAAGAGAACGGATTCGACCTCAAGACCATCCCCTACGCTCTCCAATTCAACAAACGAGACCTACCCGACGTCGTCTCGGTGGACGAGATGTACCGCATTCTCAACTACAAGCGCGAACCCACCTTCGAGGGCATCGCGACTACCGGCAAGGGGGTCTTCGACACTCTCAAGTCCGTCGCCAAGCAGATCCTCATCGAGCTGCGCAAGCGATAGATCATCGACAGGAAAGACTGAAAGTATGGCCAAGGACTGGCAGAAAAAAGAGATCTCCTATCTCAAACGATACGCTGAAACCAAGACGCTGGCGGAGCTGGCGGAGCGCTTCGACACCGACGTGGACTCGGTGACCGAGAAGCTTCAGGAGTTGAGCCTGCGGGCCAAAGACTCCGGGCCGGCACCGGTGGACTTCTACGACGACCCGGCGGTGGACGCCTACGCCGAAGGCGTGGAAGCGATGCAAAAGGGCCAGTGGAAGAAGGCTCAGAAAGCCCTGGAAACCGCCGCCGCCAACACCGATCTTCCGGACGTGGCGGAGAAAGCTCGCCAGATGCTGCAGGTCTGCGCTGCCCAGATCGGTGACGGAGCGGACGACACCGCCGAGGACCCCTTCCTGCTGGCGGTCTACCAGAAGAATCAGGGCCAGTACGACGACGCCCTGAAGCTGTGCAAGAAGCACTCGAAGGACGAGCGCTTCACCTATCTGGAAGCCTCCATCTACGCGCTCCAGGAAGAAGCAGACAAAGCCCTCGCGAGCTTGGTCCGGGCGGCGGAAATGAACCCAAAGAACCGCGTCTATGCCTACCACGACCCCGACTTCGAGGCGGTCCGCAAGGAGAGCCAGCTCGAAGAGTTCTTCCAGCCCTCCTGAGGACGGCCTCGCCACGGAAGGGCACGCCACCGACCCCCAGGCCACCGACGAGCCCGCCACCGGCAGACTGGTGGCGGTGGGCGGCGGCACCGGCCTGGCGGTGGTCCTGCGGGGGCTCAAGCATCGGGTCGGCGAAGGCTCCCTGAGACAGCTGACAGCAGTGGTGACGGTCACCGACGACGGTGGCTCCTCGGGCCGGCTGCGCCGCGACTTCGGGGTTCTGCCGCCGGGGGACATCCGCAATTGCATCGTTGCTCTGGCGGACGATGAAGATCTGCTCGCGCGGCTCTTCCAATACCGTTTTCCCACCGGCGACGGCCTCTCGGGGCACTCCTTCGGCAACCTCTTCCTCACCGCCCTCACCGGCATCACCGGCGACTTTTACCAGGCCATCCTCACCGCCGAGTCGATTCTGTCGGTGCGGGGCCGCATCCTCCCCGCCACCCTCACCGACGTGCGGCTGCGGGGCTGGGGATGCTCCGGTCAGGTCTACGAAGGAGAGGTGGCGGTGGGACACTCCGGCGAACGGCTGGAGACCCTGGAGCTCGACCCGTCGGCGCCGGCGGCCTTCACCCCCGCCGCCCGGGCGCTGCGGGAAGCCGATCTCATCGCCCTGGGCCCCGGCTCCCTCTACACCTCGATCCTGCCGAATCTACTGATCCCGGGCATCCGCGAGGCGATTCGGGACAGTCCGGCGCGGGTGGTGCTGCTGCTCAATCTCATGACTCAGCCCGGCGAAACCGACGATATGAGCGCCCTCGACCATCTGCAAGCCATCGAACGCCATGCCGGCGAAGGGCTGGTGGACGCGGTGGTGGTCCACGACGGCGAGCTGCCGCCGCGGCGTCTGCGAGAATACGCCCAGACCGGGGCTCATCCGGTGAGTGTGGAAGAAGAGGAGATCGAGGCCCGGGGAGTCCAAGTCTTGCCACGAGATCTCCTTGCCGAAGGCCCATTGTTGCGCCACGATCCCGACAAGCTCAGCCGAGCGGTGCTCGAGCTGATGGAACGCGCCAACCGCTGACCGGAGCGCCGCTCCAAGCTCGCCGCCTTGGCGCCGCGAGCGCCTAGACCGAGAATCCGTGAGGTGATCATGCACTCTGAAACCCGTCCCCTGACCGCCGTGATCCTGGCCGCCGGCAAGGGCACCCGCATGCGCTCGTCGCTACCCAAAGTCCTGCACCCGGTGGCCGGCCGGCCAATGATCTCCTGGGTCCTGGACGCCGCCCGCGCCGCCGGCTGCCAGCGCCTGGTAGTGGTGGTGGGCCACGGTGCCGACCAGTTGCGCGCCGCGGTGGCAGCGGACGACGTGGTCTGCGTGCTCCAGGAGGAACAGAACGGCACCGGCCACGCCCTCGCCCAGGCGGCGCCGGAGATCGACGGCGAGAGCCGGCTGCTAGTGCTCAGCGGTGACGTGCCCCTGGTTTCGGCGGCAACCCTCCAGCGGCTGGCGGCGAGCCCCGGTTGGGGCTCCCTGGCGGTGGCGGACCTTGACGAGCCGGGACGCCTGGGACGGGTGATCCCCGACGCCAGCGGCGGTCTGGCGCGCATCGTCGAGGCCGCCGACGCGAACCCCGAGGAGCTGGCGGTGAAAACCGTCAACGCCGGCCTCTACGCCCTGCCGGCGCCGGAGATTTTCGACTATTTGGACCGCCTGGATACGGACAACGCCCAGGGCGAGCTCTACCTCACCGACGCAGTGACCGCCGCCGCCCAGGGCGGTGAACAGGTCGAGCTGGTGACCCTGGACGACCCCGCCGAGGCCTGGGGCGTCAACAACCGGCGCCAGCTGGCCCAGGTTCATCGCCGGATGGTGGAACGAACGGTGGAGAGCCTGATGGACTCCGGCGTCACCTTCCTCGATCCCGCCACGGCGACGGTGGAGCCGGGGGTGAAGGTCGGCCAGGACACGGTGATCCACGGCGGTGTTACCCTCCTCGGCCAGACCACCGTCGGCAGCGGCTGCGAGCTGCACCAGGGTGCCTGGATGCGGGATGCGGAGGTGGCGGACGGCGTCGAGATCAAGCCCTACAGCGTTCTCGACGGCGCCCGGGTAGGCGCCGACAGCCGGGTCGGCCCCTTCGCCCGGTTGCGCCCGGGAGCGGACCTGGGCCGCGGCGTTGGCGTCGGCAACTTCGTCGAGGTCAAGAAGTCGCGGCTGGAGGACGGCGTCAAGGCCGGTCATCTGGCGTATTTGGGCGACGCCCAGATCGGCCCCGAGGCCAATATCGGCGCCGGCGTGGTGACCTGCAACTACGATGGCGAGAAGAAATCCGTCACCCACATCGGCCGCGGTGCCTTCGTCGGCAGCGACACCATGCTGGTGGCGCCGGTGTCGGTGGGCGACGGCGCTACCACCGCCGCCGGGTCGGTGATCACTCAGGACGTACCGGCGGGAGCGCTGGGGGTCGGCCGCCAGCGCCAGCGCAACGTCGAAGGCTGGGCGGAGCGGCGCCACAAGACCAACAGCAAGAAGAACGGCCCGAAGAAGAACGAGGAGAGCTAAGACCATGTGTGGAATCGTCGGCTACGTCGGACCTCGGGAGGTCGTCCCTCTGCTCATCGACGGCCTGCGCCGCCTGGAATACCGCGGCTACGACTCCGCCGGAGTGGTGGCCATCGGAGAAGACGGCTTCGACTTCGCCAAGGCGGAGGGCAAGCTCGAACGGCTGGTGCAAAAACTGGAGACGAAGGCCGTCAACGGCCGCTACGGCCTGGGGCACACCCGCTGGGCCACCCACGGCGTGCCCAGCGAACGCAACGCCCACCCCATGTTCGACGCCCAGCGCCGGCTGGCGGTGATCCACAACGGCATCATCGAGAACTTCCTGGAGATCAAGCAGCGGCTGCAGAAAGACGGCTGGGAGTTCCACTCGGACACCGACACGGAGGTGGTGGCCAACCTCATCTCCTCCTACCTGGACGGGGACCTGCTGGCGGCGCTCCGCCGGGCCATCGCCGAGCTGGAGGGCATGTACGCCATCGCCGTGGTGTCGACGGAGAGCGCCGAGGACGAGGTGCTGGCGGTACGCCACGGACCGCCGCTGGTGCTCGGCCTGGGGGAGGGCGAGCAATTCCTCGCCTCGGACCCTGCGGCCCTCCTCGCCTACACTCGCGACGTGGTCTTCCTGGAGAACGACGACGTGGCTCGGCTGAGCGCCGACGGCCTGGAGATCTGGGACGGCCAAGGGCAGCTACTGGAAGAACAGGACCGCCCCCGTCAACGGCTCAACTGGGATCCCATCCAGGCCGAGAAGGGCGGCTACAAGCACTTCATGCTCAAGGAGATCCACGAGCAGCCTCAGGCCCTTCAGGACACCTTCGCCGGCCGCGTGGACTTCGAGCTGCGGCGGGTGGACCTGGAGATTCCGCCGGAGGTGGTGCAGGGCGCCAAACGGCTCCACCTGCTGGCCTGCGGCACCTCCTGGCATTCCGGGCTGGTGGGCAAATTCCTGGTGGAGGAGCTGGCCCAGCTGCCGGTGGAGGTGGACTACGGCTCCGAATACCGCTACCGGGCCCCCATCGTCGACGAAGACGTGCTGGCGGTGGGCATCTCCCAGAGCGGCGAGACCGCCGACACCCTCTCCGCCATGGAAGCGGCGCGGCAGCGCGGCGCGCGACTGGTAGCGGTGTGCAACGTCCTGGGCAGCCAAGCCACCCGCATCAGCGACGGCGTCGTCTACACCCACGCCGGCCCGGAGATCGGTGTCGCCTCCACCAAGGCCTTCACCACCCAGCTGGTGGCTCTCTACCTCCTCGCCCTCTATCTGCGCCAGGCGAAGGGGAAGGAGATCTCCGCCGAGGACCTGGCGGGGCTGGCCCACCTGCCCCAGGCGGTCTCCGACGTGCTGGCGCTGGAGCCCCAGCTGGAGGAGCTGGCGCGGCACTTCTCCCGCGCCGAGGACTTCCTCTACCTCGGCCGCGGCATCAATTACCCCATCGCGCTGGAGGGCGCCCTCAAGCTCAAGGAGATCTCCTACATCCACGCCGAGGGCTATCCCGCCGGCGAGATGAAGCACGGCCCCATCGCCCTCATCGACGAGGACCTGCCGGTGGTCGCCATCGCCACCGGTGACCGGGTGGTCTACGACAAGGTGAAGAGCAATATCCAGGAGGTCAAGGCCCGGGACGGTGTGGTCATCGCCCTCACCGACCGCGATCCCGACGAGCTTGCCGGTGTCGCCGACGAGGTGATCCCGGTGCCGCGGGTGCCGCGACTCTTGCAGCCGGTGGTCAACGTGGTGCCGCTGCAGCTGCTGGCCTACTTCATCGGCGTGCGCCGCGGCGCCGACGTCGACCAGCCCCGCAACCTCGCCAAGAGCGTCACCGTCGAATGATGCGCCGCGCCGCCGCCACCCCCGACCTCGTGAGCGAGCTCAACCCGGAGCAGCTGGCCGCCGTCACCCACGGCGAGGGCCCCCAGCTGGTGATCGCCGGCGCCGGCTCCGGTAAGACCCGGGTGATCACCTACCGCATCGCCTGGCTGATCGGCGAACAGGAGGTGGACCCGGCGCGCATCGTCGCCGTCACCTTCACCAACAAGGCAGCGTCGGAGATGCGCGAGCGGGTGGAGATGCTGGTCCAGCGCTCGCCCCTGCGCTCCTTCGTCGGCACCTTCCACCGCTTCGCCCTGCGCCTGCTGCGCCGCTACGGGGAGCGGGTGGGCCTGCGCCGGGACTTCGCCATCGCCGACTCCAGCGACCAACTCAAGCTGGTGAAGAAGGCTCTGGAGATGGAAGAGCTGTCCGAGCGTTCTTTCCCGCCGCGGGCGGTGCTGTCGGCCATCAGCAGCGCCAAGAACCGCCTCCTCGACCCCCAAGCCTTCGAGGCGCGAGCGGAAGGCTTCTTCCAACGCAAAATCGTCCCGGTCTACCGCCGTTACCAACACCTGCTGCGCCAGGGCTCCACCGTCGACTTCGACGACATGATCCTGTTGGCGGTGCGCCTGCTGGAAGACGAGGGCAAGCTGGGGGAGCGCTTGAGAAGCCAGGTGGACTATCTGCTGGTGGATGAGTTCCAGGACACCAACCACGCCCAGCTGCGGCTGGTCAAAGCGCTGGCCGGGAAGAACGGCAACCTCACCGCCGTCGGCGACGAGGACCAGGGCATTTACCGCTGGCGCGGCGCCGACCTGGACAACATCCTCGGCTTCGAGCAGGAATTCCCCGGCGCCACCGTGCGCAAGCTGGAGCGCAACTACCGCTCCACCCAGACCATTCTCGACGCCTCCGGCGCCCTGGTGGCCCACAACCGCAGCCGCCGCGGCAAGCAGCTGTGGACGGAGGACGGCGCCGGCGAGGACATCCAGCTCTACCGCGCCGCCGACGAGGGCGACGAGGCCCGCTGGCTGGTGACCAATTTCCGCCGCCTCCAGGACGACTACCCGCTGGCGGGGATGGCCATCCTGGTGCGCACCAACGCCCAGACCCGCGCCCTGGAGGACGAGCTGCTGCGCCGGGGCATGCCCTACGAGCTGGTGGGCGGCACCCGCTTCTACGACCGGGCGGAGATCAAAGACCTGGTGGCCTATCTGCGGGCGATCCGCAATCCCCAGGACGAGCTCTCCCTGGGGCGCATCCTGAACCAGCCTCCCCGGGGCATCGGCAAGGGCACCCGGGACCTGCTGGAAAGCCGCGCCCAGGAGCTTCGCCAGCCGCTCTGGGACGTGCTCCAGCTGCAGGAATTCGGCAACTTCCCCAGCCGTAGCGCCCGCGCCCTGTCGAGCTTCCGGGATCTGATGATCACGCTCCAGAAGCTAGCCCAGCAGCTACCCCTGCCGGCGCTCCTCGACCAGCTGCTGGAGGCCACCTCCTACACGGATCTCTACAACTCCAACGACTCCGACGGCCAGGCGCGGCTGGAGAATATCCGCGAGTTCCTCTCCGCCGCCCAAGACTTCACCGAGTCCTACGCCTACCGCGGGGAGGACGACGACGTCCTCACCGCCTTCCTCGACCGGGTGGCGCTGGTCAGCGACACGGACTCCTGGAAGGGCCGCGAGGGGGTGACCCTCATGACCCTGCACAGTGCCAAGGGCCTGGAGTTTCCGGTGGTGGCGGTGGCGGGATTGGAAGAGGGGCTGCTGCCCCACTACAACGCCAACAAGACCGCCGAGGATCTGGAAGAGGAGCGCCGCCTGCTCTATGTCGGCATGACCCGCGCCCGGGAGCGACTCCTCCTCACCACCTGCCGACGCCGGCGCATCGCCGGCCGCTACCAGGACCAGCAACCCTCACCATTCCTGGCGGAGATTCCCGAGGAGCACCTGGACGTCACCGACAGCCCCAGCCTCTTCGACCGCGGCGTCCAGCGGGCCCAGGGCGTCTACGACTTCTTTGGCCGCCCCACCCCGCGCACCAGCTCCGACCCTTCGGTGGAGCCCGTCGCCGACGACTCCGGCGGCTCCGGCCTGCAACGCGGCAGCCGCGTCCGCCACCCCACCCTGGGCTCCGGCGTGGTGCTGGAGATCGACGGCGAAGGCGACCAGATGAAGATCAGCGTCTTCTTCCAGAGCTCCGGCAAGCGCAAGCTCATCGCCCGCTATGCCAACCTCGAGCTGCTCTAAGAACACCCCAGCCCGATCCCAGTCACCGCTCAGCGTGCGATCAGCGGTGCCCCCTAGAAAAACCACAGCTTGATCGCAAAGACGATCACCGCGACGGTCACCACACCCTTGACCCAGGCGTGCCCCTTGAGCACCGTCCAGCGCACCCCCAGCATCGCCCCCAGCAGATTCCCCGCCGCCAGCGCCAACCCCACCGACCACACCACCTTGCCGTTGACGGCGAAGAGGGCCAGGGCCAGGGGGGTGAAGGCGAGAATCACCACCGCCTTGAGGGCATTGCCCCGCACCAGATCGAGACCCGCCAGGGTGGTGGCGGCGAGGATCAAAAAGCCCGTCCCCGCCTGCACAAAGCCTCCGTAGACGCCGATGACGAAGAAGGCGACGGCGAAGAGGATGCGTCCGGGAAGGGATTGAGGCGTGCCCTCCGGAGCGCCCTCGGAGCGCAAGCGCCGAGGATCCCACAGGGTGAAGAGGGAGATCACCACCATGAGAATCGCCAGCGCCCGCTGAAACGCCGCGTCGCTGATCACCAACGCCAACCACGTCCCCACCACCGCCCCCACCACCGCCGGCACCAGCATCGCCAGGGCGAAGCGCCAGGGCAGAGTTCGGTAACGGTGGAAACCCCAGACGGCGCCGAGATTCTGGATCAGAATCCCCACCCGATTGGTGCCGTTGGCCACCGACGGCGGCAGCCCGAGGAAGATGAGCACCGGCAGGGTGAGGAACGAGCCCCCACCGGCCACCGTGTTGATGACGCCGGAGACCACGCCGACGACGAAGAGGATGAGCAAGCCTTGCCAGTCGGTCATGGGGGGCTCGGGGGGGTGGCCGGGGGGAGGATGGGAAAGTCTTGAGTCATGAGGAGGCTCGTGGAGTCTCTAGGAGGTGGGCTGGTGGGCTGGCGCCCACCCTACTCGCGGAGATGCAGCAGCGGACCGCAGGATGAGCGCCCGCCACCATCTTTCTTTCTCAGCCCTCCGCCGCCCTGCTATCCTCCCCACGCCCGGGCCGGACTCTCGTCGAGGCCTTCAAATCATCCCGGGCGAACCGAGTATGACCCAAAAACCACGCGTTTACATCGCCTACACCGGCGGCACTGTCGGCATGAAGAAGGGATCCCAGGGCTATGCCCCGGATGCCGGCTACCTGGGGCAGCTACTGACCCAGATGCCCGAGTTCCACGCTCCGGAGATCCCCGATTTCGAGCTCCACGAGTACCGGCCGCTGCTCGATTCGGCGGATATGGCGCCGCAGAATTGGGCGGTCATCGGTGAGGACATCGAGGCTCGCTACGACGAATTCGACGGCTTCGTGGTCATCCACGGCACCGACACCATGGCCTACACCGCCTCCGCTCTCTCCTTTCTGCTGGAGAATCTGGGCAAACCGGTGATCCTCACCGGCTCCCAGATCCCGCTGGCGGAGGTGCGCAGCGACGCCCGGGACAACCTGCTCACCTCCCTGATCCTCGCCGGCACCTCGACCATCCCCGAGGTCTGCCTCTACTTCGACACCCGCCTGTTGCGCGGCAACCGCACCCGCAAGATCAGCGCCGGCGGTCTCGATGCCTTCAGTTCCGCCAACTACCCGGAGCTGGGCAGCGCCGGCGTGCGCCTGCGCATCCACTGGCGCACCGTGCGGCCGCGACCGGAGGCGGCGTTCCAGGTCCAGGACATCGGCAATCCTCACATCGGCGCGGTGCGGCTCTTCCCCGGCATCACCGCCGAAACCCTCGCCAACTTCCTCCGCGATCCGCTCCGCGGGCTGGTGCTGGAAGCCTATGGTGCCGGCAACGGGCCGACCTCCAACCCCCACTTTCTGCGCGTGCTGGCCGAGGCCAACGACCGCGGCGTGGTGATCGTCGCCTGTACCCAATGCCTCGAGGGAGCAGTGCGGCTGGACACCTACGCCACCGGCCGGGGATTGGCGGAGGCGGGGGTGATCAGCGGCTACGATATGACCGCCGAAGCCGCTCTGACCAAGCTCTACTACCTCTTCGGCAAGGGGCTGTCGCCGGAGGAGGTCAAGATCCACATGCAGCGGGACCTGCGCGGCGAGTTGACAGCTCCCACGGACGATGACTCCTCCGGCGAGGTTCCCATTGGTGATGCGCCCAGTGGCGACGCCACCAGTGACGCCACAGCCGGGTCTTGCAGCCCGAGGTAGACCGCGGGCCGTGATCTGCGTATCCTGAAACGCACGAAAGGGTTTTTTCTTGGGGTTACTTCTCTTTTACGTCAGCATCGCCCTCGGTGTCTCCTTCTACTGCTCGTTGTTGGAGGCGGCGCTGCTTTCCGCCAGCCATGCTCGCCTGACCCAGGCCCGGGACTCCGGTAGCCGCGGCGCGGCCCACTTCCTGCGCCTCAAGCAGCATCGGCTGGACGACGCCATCACGGCGATCCTCACCCTCAACACCGTGGCCCACACCCTCGGCGCCACCCTCGCCGGCGCCCAGGCCGCCAAGGTGCTGGGAGATGCCTGGGTCGGCGTTTTCTCCGGCATCCTCATCCTGCTCATCCTGGTCGCCTCGGAGATCATCCCCAAGACCCTGGGTGCGGTGTACGTGGTTCCCCTCATCCCCTTCGTCGGCTGGTCCCTGCACCTGCTGGCGTTGTCCATGACCCCGGCCCTCTTCCTCTCCCGCATGCTCACCCGGCTGCTGGTGCGGGGCAAGAGCCACGCCACCTCCCGGGCCGACGTGGAAGCGGTCCTCGCCCTGGCCACTCGCGCCGGCGCCTTCTCCGGCGAGGAATCGACCATCTTCGGCAATATGCTGCGCTTCACCGAGATCCTGGTAGAGGACGTCATGACTCCGCGTACGGTCACCACCATGGTGCCCGCCGACAACACCATCGGCGATCTGCTGCGCTCGAAGGTGACGGAGCCCTTCAGCCGCATCCCGGTCTACGGCGAAGATCAGGACGACGTCCTCGGCTACGTGCTCCAACGGCAGGTACTCAAGGCCCTGGCGGAAGGCCGCAGCCTGGACACGCCCCTCTCCGCTTTCGTGCGCGAGATCGAGGTGGTGCCGGAAACCGCCTCCGCCGCTCAGGCTCTGCGCCGCTTCCTCGAACGCCGGGAACCCATCGCCCTGGTGGTGGACGAGCACGGCGGGGTCAGCGGGCTGGTGACCCTCGAGGACATCACCGAGACCCTGCTGGGGGTGGAGATCGTCGACGAGTCGGACCGGGTGGCCGATCTGCGCCAGGTCGCCACCCGGCTGCGGGATCAGCGCATGAGCCGCCTGCACCCCGAGACCCCGCTGCACCCGCCCACCCCCAGGACCGCGGAGCCCACCTCGGAGTAGCCCGTGGTAGGCTCTGCGCTCTTCGAGGCGTCCCCCCTGCGCCATCGCGTGCGTCGCCCAGTCGCCAACGGCCAGCTGCCAGCAACCAGCCACCAGCCACTGGACGCGTCGTTACCGGGCTGATCATGAACGAGCCAGAAACCGACCGCAGCCGGCCGGCGGACTCCACGGAAGCTCCCGACGAGACCGCCGAGCCCACCAGCACCGCCGAGCCCACTGCCCCGGAAGGACCCACTGGCGGTGGTTTCCGCCCATGGCCGAGCCGCAAGTCCTGGAAGCGGCTGCTGCGCCTGCTCCTCTACCCCTGGGGTATCTGGTCCCTCGTCGCCTGGCTGCCGCGCAAGATCCGCCAGCGCTACATTCAGAAACGCCGGCTGGCCTGGCTGGGCACCTACGCGGTGCAATGGGGCACCTACCTGGTGATCGGCCTGCCGGTGACCCTTCTGCTCACCGGCGAGCTGCTCATCTCCCTCAACGAGGCGGTGCTGGCGGAGCAGGCGGATTACCGGCTGCAGTCGGATTTCGACGCCCAGTCGCAGGTCACCGCCTTCGAAGTGCCAGGCCCTCCCTCCTACACTCCCGAGCCGGTGCCCAAGGGGATCAACGACGACTACTACCGCTATCTGGTGGAGCTCTATTCGCCGGTGATCTACCAGAAAATGTCGAACCATCCGGAGTGGGACATCCCGCTGCTGATGGACTTCGACGGCAACGACGACCCCCGGGACAACGTGGAGAACGAGCCCCGCTTCCGCCCCCACGTGGCCGGCGTCTACGGCGAGATGACGGCGGAGACCGAGGACTCCTACTACCTCACCTACTCCCTTTACCACGTCAAGGACTACGACCACCCCATCCGCGAAGCCATCAGCCGCTGGACGTATCACGACAACGACAACGAGGGCTTCCACATCCGGGTGGACAAGGCCACCATGGAGGTGGCGGAGGTGGAGACCTGGTTCCACAACCGCTTTCTGCTGTTCAACAACACCGGTGTCTCCACCGGCACCGAGCCAGTGCACGGCAAAATCCACGTGGAGGACGGCACCCACGTGATCGTCTACGCTCAGCCTCAGGGTCACGGAGTGCGGCTGGCCCAGCTGGTGGACCTGGAGCACCTGGGCAAGAACGTCAAGATCCTGCGCTACCGCGGCGACCGCGAGGCGGTGCCCATTCGCGCCGACCGCAAGGTGCAGCTGGACGGCACCTACGAGATCGACAATTTCGATTCCTGGTACCCCTGGGCCCTCGGCCCCTTCGGCTCCGAGGGCAAGGGACCGGGCATGTTCGAAGAGGTGATCCCCCTGGGGCAGTACGCCGACGGCACCCCGCGGGTCATCGGCCGCTTCATCGCCGGCCGCGACTACGACATCAACGGCTGGTCCCGCCCCAAGCCCATGTGGTCCTGGGACGACGGCTGGGACGAGATCCCCATCTTCGTGTGGCATTTCTTCCCGTCCCTATCCTTCCAATCCCACGGCGGCACACAGCTTTCGCACGACTACTTGTACAATCGCCCGTGCGACAAAGTCTTCGGCGAGCCACCCCCGGCGGTGGCTCAAAGCCTCCAGCTGCCGCTGGTGATGCGGCAGGAAGACAAATGGAAGCCCCTCGAAGGCCGCGGCGGCAAGCTCGATAGCCGCCTCTACTGGATCGTCGCCAAGAAGGCGTTCCGGTCCTACGTCAATTACCTCTTCCACGCCCTCGGCTAGGCCGGCCCGGGCTTTGGAAAGAGAGCGGGAGGGAAGACCTTGAGAGCTCTGGGCGCGCTGGAGATTCTGGCCCTGGTGCTCATCGCACCGCCGGCCCTGCTCTTCTTCGCTCGCTTCGCCCAGTACTATCTGCTGCGGCTCTTCCGGCGCCGGGCGCCCAAGGACGAGGAGATGCTGCGCCGGGGCGAGTCCGTCTTCCTGGGCCAAAGCCTGCGCCAGGCCTTCGCCTTTTCCATGGCGCCGATCTTCGGCATCCTGCGCAAGGCGAATATCCACCCCAACACCCTGACCCTGGTCTGCCTCCTCGTCTCCTGCGGCGCGGCGGCCCTCATCGCCCGGGGAGACCTGGTCTTGGGCGGCCTCTACGGCCTGCTGGGCTCGTCCCTGGACTATCTCGACGGCCGCATGGCCCGCCTCACCGGCCGCGCCTCCAAAGCCGGCGGCTTTCTCGACTCCACCCTCGACCGCTACAGCGACATCGCCTTCTTGAGCGGCGCTGCGGTGCTCTTCCGGGACTCGGTTCCCATGCTCGTAGCAAGCCTTCTGGCCCTCGGCTCCGGCGGCGTCATCTCTTACACCCGCGCCAAGGCCGAATCCCTCGGCGGCACCCTCACCGTCGGCCTGATGCAGCGCCCGGAGCGCATCGTCCTCTTCTGCCTCGGCGCCCTTCTCGACCCCGTCGTCGACCCCTGGCTCCCCACCTCCTGGCAAGGCCACCACGCCCTCTTCGCCACCGCCATCGTCATCCTCGCCGTCCTCAGCACCTGGACCGCCGTCCATCGCACCATCGCAGGCTTCCAGGACCTCCGCAAAGACGACTGAGCCCCCACCCCGACCGCCCCCAAAGCGCCTCTCCAAGAGTCTCCCCGAAAGCAAGCCACACCCCTTGACACTCGTTTCTGCCCATGGCATCATCTCCCTTCTGGCGCGGGGTGGAGCAGTCCGGTAGCTCGTTGGGCTCATAACCCAAAGGTCACGGGTTCAAATCCCGTCCCCGCAACCAATCGCTAGTTCAAGGCCGCGCTTTATGCGCGGTCTTTTTTATTGCTTATTGGGTCCTGCGTTCTTCGGGCTCGGCCTGCCGAGCTTGGATTTTCCAGAGCCCTCACCCCCGTCCCCTCTCCCGAATCCTCCCTCTCCCCCACCCGGGAGAGGGGCGCCACCACCCAGCCCCCGAGAATTCACCGTCGAGCCGCGAGCTTCCCCCTCTACCGGATGGACGGGCGGGCGGGCTGGGAGAGGGGGATCGAGGGGGTGAGGGGTTCGCAAACCCAAGCCCCTCCATTTGCTAGAGTCGTCGCAGTTCCCGCCAGTTTCAACAGCTTGACTCGGCACGACCCCGGCGCGGCCGGGGCACTCGCCAATGACTCGGAGGTGTTCCGATGAGCTTCACTCTCTACATCGTCTTCCATGGCCTCGTCGCACTCTTCCCAAACACCGATGGCAGCCGCACCGTCCTACTCCCCGATGCCTTGAGTGCGGACTTCTGTGAAGCCCACCGAGTCGTTCTCAAAGTGCAGGAAGGCCAGTGCCAACCCGATTGCACACAGGAGTCCATGCAGGGAGTAATGATCGATCTCGGGCTTCCACCATTGCCCTCAGGCCAAAAGCTCGTCGATTTCAGCCAGGCTCCAGATCTTTGGCCACTGTCCTCGGACCTCAACCGGTCGCCCATGCCCTCCAATGCTCCGGCAGCTCAACTGCTCGTCGAGGGAGGATCCGTGACTCAGTGCGACATCCATACCATCAAGCTGGATGCATTGGTGCTGACACCTACCTATAGGCTTCACTATCCGAAGATCGTGCCGCCCGCTCCGGTGGGCATGAGAGAGGCCTTCCTCGTCGAATCTCTTCTGTGGAAGCGGACCAATATAGAGCAGAGCGCCCTCTCGATGAGCGTCACCAAAGGGTCTCAAACCGACACGTTCGAAATCACACCATCCCAGTGCAACGGTAGCGAGCGGTGCATCGTGCTGGAGATTGCTAACTTCGGTGTCAACACCAGCGACCCAAGTTGCTTTGAGGTGTCCGCCTTGGCGAAGCACTTCCAGCACTATTTTCCTCTCCTCGGCCTAGGAACCGGCTTCTTCCCCTCCATCAGCAATTTTCCTTCGGCGTTGCCAAGGCGGCCCGGGTGCACATTTTCGCCATCGATCACATCGTACGAGCCCTTGACCTTCGCTCCCTTGTGGCCTCAGCTCTTTGGCGGAGTGATAACACCCAGGCACCGCGCAGCCTGCCCCATCGTCCAATAAACGACGAAGCGCAGCCCCGACCTAATACCCCTCCGACCCCGGATCCACCGAGACCCCCTCCGCTGCCGTCGCCTCGGCGGCGGCCTGGGGGTCTTCTTCGGGGTTGGTGATGATCAGGGTCACAAAGAGGACCAGGGCCATGATGGCGCTGGAGATGTAGAGGGGGGCGCCGAGGTGGATCCATTGGAAGGAGGCGCCGGCCCAGGCGGGGCCGAGGATGCCGGAGATGCCGCGGAAGGCTTGTTGGACCCCGAGGGTTTGGCCCACCTCGCCGCGGCGGGAGCGCTGCGTGAGCATGGAGGTGGAGGTGGGGAAGAGCATGGCGGTGCCCACCGGGATCAGGGTGCTGGCGAGGATGAAGAGGGAGAGGCGGTCGACCATGGGGATGAAAAGAAAACCCAAGGACATGGCGGCGGCGCCGGTGCGCATGGCGCGGGATTCGCCGAGGCGGTCGAGGATGGGGCCGAGGGCGACGCCGCGCATGAGCACCGAGACCACGCCGACGTAGGCATAGAACCATCCGATGTCGCGTTCGGTGATGCCGAAGCGGTCCTTCAGATAGAGGGCCATCATGGCGGTGAAACCCATGAACGCCATCATCGCCAGGACATAGACCCAGATCAGCGAGCTCACCGGCGCCGAGGGGTGGCGCACCACCTCCCAGATGGAATGCAGCACGGAGCGGCGGTCGGTACCGTCGTCCTCGTCGCGGGTGGGCTCCTTGAGCAGGCGCCAGGCGAAAACTACGTTGAGCACGCAGAGGCCGGCGGCGAAGAGACCGGGGCCGCGCTGCCCCAGGAGCTCCGCCAGCACCGAGCCCAGGAGCGGCCCGATGGTCACGCCGGCGCTGGCGGCGGCGGTGAGCCAGCCCAGGGCCTTGGCCCGCTCCTTGGCCGGCACCGCGTCGCTGACGTAGGCCTGGATGACGCCGATGGTGCCGGCTCCCAGCCCCTGAAGCAGGCGGGTGACGAAGAGCATGGAGAGGGAGCTGGCGAGGCCGAAGCAGACGTAGGCGAAGGCCGAAGCCACCAGACCGCCGAGGATCACCGGGCGGCGGCCGTAGTGGTCCGACAGACGGCCCCAGAAGGGCGCGCTGAGCAGCTGGGCGCCGGCGAAGATGGACGTCAGCAGGCCGATGACCCAGCCGCCGGCGTCGTAGTTGTCGGCATAGAAGGGCAGCAGGGGCAGCACGATGAGGGCGCCCACCATGTCGATGAACACCGTCGCCATCAAGACCCACAGCTGCTTGGGGGCGCCACCGTTCATAGTAGGCACCTCATACCTGGCCCCCTTCCCGGCCCCAGAGCACGAAGGCACCGGCGCTGACCACCATCAAAAGAACCCCGTAGGCCGCCGCCAAACCGGTCTCCTGGAGCCGCAGGCTCGATAGGATCTCGATGGAGATGGGGCGGGTGTCGAGAGTGTAGAGCACGATGGAGGTGACGAAATCCCCCAGGGCGGTGATGAAGGCCAGGCCCGCCGCCGCCGCCAGCGCCGGGCGCACCATGGGCAACACCACCTTCCACAACGTGCGCACCCTCCCCGCGCCGAGGGAGGCGGCGGCCTCCTCCAGCGCCGGGTCGAGCTGACGCAGCCCCGAGAAGGAGGCGCGGCCGGTGATGGGCAAGTTGCGCAGCAGGTAGGCCATGGGCAAGAGCCAGGGCGTGCCGATGAGCAGGAAGCGGCCGAAGTGCGGAGCGTCGACGCTGAAGGTGGTGGCCAGAGCGATGGCGAAGACGGTGCCGGGGATGGCCCAGGGCAGCACCACCAAGGATTCCAGCAGCCGGCCCAAACGGCCGCGACGGGCCACCGCACCGCGGGCGGCAGCGAAGCCCAGAGCGAGAGCGCCGAAGGTGGCGACGGCGGCCATCCAGGTGGAGTTGAGCAGCGGCTTGAGGCGATCCGGGCGCTCCAGCAGCGCCTGATAATTCCCCAGATTGAGCACCGGCGGTAGCAGCTCCACGGTCCAGGTGTCCGCCGGCACCAGCGAGATGAGCAGGAGGGTCAGGTGGGGCAGCAGCAGCACCAAGGCCAGCAGGTAGGCCGCCGCCGCCGTCAGCCGCCGCGCCCAGGGCGAAGCGAGCTTCCGGCGTTCCGGCGCCACGCCGCGCACCGTGCCCACCAGGTCCTCTCCGGGATCCAGCAGCCGCATCGCCCACAGCGCCAGCAGTGCCAGCGCCGCCAGCATCACCGTCTCCACCCGCGCCATCTGCAGGTCGCCGTTGAGCTTGGAGGCGACGATCTGGGTGGTCATCACCCGGAACGAGCCGCCGAAGATGTAGGGCGCCGAGAACGAGGCCAGGGAAGTCATGAAGGTGAGCAACGCCGCCCCCGCCAGCGCCGGCCGCAGCATAGGCAGGGTGACCTTGAGCAAGGTCCGGCCCCGGCCGGCGCCGAGATTGGCGGCGGCCTCCAACAAGCTGCCGTCGAGGCGCGCCAGGGAGGCGCGGGTGAAGAGGTAGAAGTAGACGTACATGGAGTAGGTGTGGACCAGCAGGATGGCCCACGGCCCACCCAAGCGCCAGGGAGCTTGCTCGAGGCCCAGCACCAGCTGCAAAACCCGCGGCACGAAGCCGCTCTCGCCGTAGAGGAAGAGGAAGGCGATGACCCCTACCAGCGGCGGCAGCGCCACCGGCAACGCTACCAGCGCCCCCACCACCTGACGGCCGGGGAACTCGGTGCGCTCAAAGAGGAAGCCCAGGGGAATCCCCACCAGCGCCGCCAGCGCTACCGACGCCGCGGAGATCCACAGACTGCGCCACAAGGCGATCCATTCGTCGCCGCGCTCAGCGAAGGTTTGAAAGTACGCCAGAGTCCAGGAGCCCTCGGTGGCGGACCCAGCTCCCAGGGCTTCCGCCAGGGTGATCAGCAGGGGATAGCCCACGAGCCACAGCAGCAGGAGAGCCAGACCACCCCAAAGCAGTGAGGCGCGATGACGATGGAAAAACGCCGGCGATGATGAGGAAGAGCTCACTGAGCGGCATCCTCGGAACGGAGGAAGACCTGGGGCGTGAGGGCCCCGGGCAGCAGCACGACGGCCACGGTGTCCCCCTCCTGAGCCGCCCCGGCATCCGCCAAGACTTCCAGCTCCTGCCCCGCTTCACCGGCTTCGCCCTGCGGATCGCCCAGGCGCACCTCGTAGTAGGTCACCGGACCGTTGAAACGCCGCCCCATGATTCTCCCAGCGAGGGCACCGGGGGCTCCCGGCTCGGCGAAAGCGAGGGACTCGGGCCGCACCAACACCTCTACCGCGGCTCCGGCGGTCAGGCCCGGCGTCGGCAGATCCCACTCCACGGGGCTGTGCCCGGTTGCAGCCCCCGGCGGCTCCAGCCGGACGCCACCCGTTTCCAAAGCGACCGCCGGCAACGCCGCCGAGCGGCCGATGAAGGTGGCGACGAAGCGGGTCGCCGGCTTGGCGTAGAGCTCCTCCGGGGCACCGCATTGTTGCAGCACGCCGTCGTGAAGCACCGCCACCCGGTCGCCGAGATGAAAGGCCTCTTCCTGCTCGTGGGTCACCAACACCGTGGTGATGCCCACCTGATCCACCACCCGGCGCAGCTGCCGTCGAGTGCGCTCCCGCAGGGAGGGATCGAGGTTGGAGAGAGGCTCGTCCAGCAGCAGCAGTCGCGGCTCCGGCGCCAGCGCCCGGGCCAGCGCCACCCGCTGCTGCTGACCGCCGGAGACCTGACCGGGACTGCGGGTCTCGAAGCCCGCCAGCCCCACCAGCTCGAGCATCTCCGCCACCCGCGCGGCGATGCGACGGCGATCCCAGCCGAGGGTCTCGAGACCAAAGGCAACGTTGGCGGCGATATCCAGATGCGGGAAAAGAGCATAGTGCTGAAAGACCATGCCGAATCCCCGCCGGGCCGGCGAGAGGGCGGTGACGTCGTCGCCGGCCACCCGGATGACGCCGGCATTGGGCGTCTCAAAGCCCGCCAGCAGCCGCAGGGCGGTGGTCTTGCCGCTGCCGCTGGGCCCCAGCAACGCGAGCATCTCCCCCTCTGCCACCTGCAGGGAGATCTCCCGCAGCACCTCCAACTCGCCGAAGCGCTTGGTGATGCCCTCGAGGGCGAGGAAGGAAGATGCGGTCAAGGTTCGGACCTCGAGTTGGGAACGATGTCTGAGTGGGCAGCGATGTCGCCGGGGGCGCCGTAGCGGCGAAGCCGTGGAACGGGCGCTGAGGAAAGTACGGACGAAAGGGCTCGGAGGTTCACCGGGACACCGGTCGCCGCAGCACGAGCCATGGGGGCCCAGCTCATGGAAACGCGGCTCATGGAAACGCGGCTCATGGCTGGTCGGAGCCCTGGCCCCGCACGGTGCGGTCCCAGGTCTCCATCCATTCCGCCCCCCGCTCGGCGATGAGGTCGCCATCCACATCCGCCGGACGCATCTCCGCCAACACCTCCTGCGCCCACTGGGGCAGGCTCTCCGGCGGCAGGTCGGAACGCGCCGGTAGGCGGAAGACCTTCTCCGCCACCAGCGCCAAGGCCTGCTCTCCGCCCACCCATTCGATGAAGGCCTTCGCCGCCTCCGGGTTCGGCGCTCCCTCGACCAGACCGATGGAATCGTCGATCACCGGCGTGCCGCTGCTGGCGAAATGGTGACGCAGAGGGGAACCGCGGCGTTCCAGGAGCAGGATGTCGGTGAGCTCCCAGATGGAGACCAGCCCCTCCTGGCGGATGAGCTTCTCGAAGAGCAGGGCCGGATTGAGGGCGTACTCCTTGGTTTGGGCGTCGAGCCGCCGCAGCCATTGCCAGCCCTGCTCCGTATCCCCGGTCTCCTCGATGGAGCGCGCCAGGATCATGCCGAAGGCGGTGCGCATGGTGCCGCTGGCCAGGGGATCGCGGATGATGATCTGATCCTTCCAACGCGGATCCAAGAGATCATCCCAATCCTGCGGCGCTTCTTCGTCGCTGAGAGCCGCAGAATTGTAGATCAGCACCGGGCAGGCGAGGTAGACGCCGAAGTAGAGATCCCCTGGGGCCTGGCTGGCTGCCGGCACGGAGTCCGCCCAGGTGGGCCGGAAGGCTGCCAGCAGACCCTCCTCGGCACCGCGGGAGAAGATGGTGTCGGGACCACCGAACCAGACGTCCGCCTGCGGGTTGTTGCGCTCGAAGCGCACCCGGTCGTAGACCTCCTGAGAGCCCATGTCCAGCCAGCGAACGTCGATGGTCGGGTTCTGCTCCTCATAGGCCTGTTCGAGCAATTCGAGCAGGTCGCGACCGTGGGGGGAGTAGACGGTGACGGTAGTCCGGCCGTCGCCGCAGCCGACGGCGGCGAGCATCGCCAGACCCATCCCCATCAACAGGCCCATGGGCGACCTCGGCGCCCGGGGCACTCCGCGCCGTGCTTTTCTACTCTCCGTCGAGCTTCGCTTCACTGGATTGTGCGTCATTGAGAGACCTCCTCGCCGCGGTAGCAGCGCCGCCGAGTGTACCGAAGTTGTCCATCCAGCGCCGCGCTCCGTTCCGCTCCGGTATACTCATGCGGATGTTCACAGGACCAATTGCTCAAACCCCCGTAGACACCACAGACCTAAGCTTCGAGGATCTCGGCCTCAGCGACCCGATCCTCGACACCCTGGACGAAATCGGCTTCGAGCACCCGACGCCGATCCAGGCGAAGGCGATCCCGCCGGCCCTCGACGGCCGCGACGTCATCGGCCTTGCGGAAACCGGCTCGGGCAAGACCGCCGCGTTCTGCCTGCCCATGGCCGAGAGGCTCTTCCACGGCCGCGGCGTGCGCGGCCTGATCCTCTGCCCCACCCGAGAGATCGCGCTGCAGACCAAGGCCTTCCTGGAGGTTTTCGGCGAAAATCACCAGCTGCGCAGCTGCTGCATCATCGGCGGCGTCAAGATGGGTCCGCAGATCCAGCGGCTGCGCCAGAAGCCCGACATCATCGTCGCCACTCCCGGGCGCCTCTTCGATCACATGGGCCGCGGCAACGTGCGCCTGGACAAGATCGAAATGGTGGTGCTGGACGAAGGCGATCACATGCTGGACCTGGGCTTTTTGCCGCAGATTAGCCGCATCCTGGAGGCGGTGCCCAAGAAGCGCCACACCATGATGTTCTCCGCCACCATGCCGGCCCCCATCGAGCGCTTGACCCAGCGCTTCATGGACGATCCGGTGCGCATCGACATCCTGCCCAAGGGCGCCGCGGAAGGCATCGAGCACCGCCTGTACTTGGTCAAGCCCGACGACCAGCTGCCGGCGCTGCTCTCGCTGCTGCGCGAAGAGCCGGGCAGCACGCTGATGTTCATCCGCCGCAAGATCGACGCCGAATGGGCCGTGCGGCGGCTGGAGCAGGAGGGCTTCCAGGTGGAGCGCATCCACTCCAACCTCTCCCAGGGTCAGCGCGTGGCCGCCCTCCAAGGCCTGCGGGAAGGCGACCACCGCATCCTCATCGCCACGGACATCGCCGCCCGCGGCATCGACATCCCGGTACTGGCCCACATCATCAACTACGGCATGCCGGAGAACGCCGAGGACTACATCCACCGCGCCGGCCGCACCGCCCGTGGCAGCAATCAGGGCGTGGTTTCGTCCATCGCCTCGTTCCTCGACAAGCCGCGGATCCGCGAGATCGAGCGCGCCCTCGGCGAGGAGCTTCCGCGCTGCACGCTGCCGGACATCGAGCCCTACAAAGAACGCAAGAGCACCATCCGCGGCCGCAAACGCATCCACCGCCGCCTGCTCTGAGCCTCAACAGCCTCCCAGCCCCTCTCCCGGTCCGGCGTATCCCCGAGCTCCTCAGGGCTTCGTCGACCGGGGGCACGCCATGCTCGACCTCATCTGCCAGCCCTTCGACCGCCTCACCGTCCGCCAGCTCCACGATCTGCTGGAGCTGCGCTGCCAGGTCTTCATCGTCGAGCAGAACTGCGCCTACGACGACATCGACGGTCACGATCCGGAGAGCGTCCACCTGCTAGCCTATGACGGCGAGACGCTGGAAGGCTGCTGCCGCTGGTACCCCCGAGACCCCCAGGTCGTCTTCGGCCGCATCGTCACCTCCCAACGCACCCGCGGCCAGGGCCTCGGCTCCTACCTGATGGCCGAAGCCCTCGACCGCATCGGCCCCACCGAGATCTTCCTCAGCGCCCAAGCCCACCTGGAACCCTTCTACCGCCGATTCGGCTTCATCCCCCAAGGCGAGCCCTACGACGACGTGGGGATTTTGCATGTGCATATGGTGCGGGTGGCTCCTTTACCTACTCCTGAGTAGAGCTCTCCCGCTCCGCCCGCAGCTCCGCCAACGGCCGGAGCTCTCCACCGCGGATGTCCTTGCAGAGCTCTTCGAGGGTAACTCCTTTGATGGAGCCCCGAAGAGCCTTCAAACGCTCGGCAGCAGCCAAAGCCTTCTCACGGCTTGACGTCGCCTCGGGCGCCAGCCGCGCCATGGGGCGACCATGCCTGGTGATCACGAATGATTCCCCGCAGGCTGCTCGGGCAAGCAGCTCGCTGAAGCGCACTTTGGCCTCAGATTCTCTGATGACTTCCACTGTGCCTCCTTTAGCTCTTCGCCAGGCCCTCATGACAGAAGAGCTTGTCCCCGATGCACCAAATGAACCCAAGTCCGCAGAAACTACGCTTTAACCTCTCGACTCTAGCTATTTCCCTGAAGACCGTGAGCTGACTTAAGATACGTGCAGTAGCAAGCATAGATAAAACCTAAACTCAAAGCGCTGATTCTCTGAAATCAACCTCGGAGGTCCCATGTCTCTCTACGAAAGCCTCAAAACACTCTCCGGCCGAATCCAGGCCCAGAAGGATGGAATTCAGACTGAAGAGGCCACCAAGACGGCGTTCGTCCTCCCCTTCATTGCAGCCCTTGGCTACAACGTCTTCGATCCCACCGAGGTCACCCCTGAGCTCACCGCCGACATGGGAATCAAGAAAGGTGAGAAGGTGGATTATGCCATCCTGCAGGATGGGCAGCCGGTGATTCTCATCGAGTGCAAGGACTGCCGAGCCGATCTCGACCGAGCACACGCGTCACAACTCTACCGCTATTTTCACTGTACTTCCGCGCGGGTAGGCGTGCTCACCAATGGAATCACCTGGCGCTTTTTCTCCGATCTCGAGGAGAAAAACAAGATGGACGAGAAACCCTTCCTCGTCGTTGACATGCTGAATCTCCGAGAGCCGGTGATCAAGGAGCTTCAACGGCTTCAAAAAGGCTCCCTCGATGTCGATGAGATCGTAACCGCTGCTGGCGATCTCAAATACACTCGCGAGATTCGCAAGGTCTTCAGCCAAAACGTCGCTGATCCGTCCGAGGAATTCGCCCGCTTTTTCGCCGGAGAGGTCTACAGCGGCCGGCTAACTCAGAAGGTCCTGGAACAGTTCAGGGAGTACACACGAAGAGCCATCAGCCAGTACCTATCGGACCGTATTAGCGACCGACTGCAATACGCTCTCGACCAGGAGAAGGCTTCAACCACCGCCGAAAGCAGGCCGCAGGAAGCCACCGCTCAAGAAGCAGAGACTGAAATACCAGCTGAGGAAGACGGTGTCGAGACCACCGCAGAAGAATCCGCCGCCTTCCATATCGTCACGGCGATCTGCTCTGAAGTCGTCGAACCGGACCGAGTCGTCATGAGAGACGTCAAGTCGTACTGCGGAATCCTCCTCGACGACAACAACCGTAAGCCCATCTGCCGACTGCACTTCAACACCTCCCAGAAGTACTTGGGAGTGTTCACCGCCGACAAAGACGAGGAACGGATCCCCATCGGGTCGATTCGGGAGATCTACAGCCATCGGGACCGCCTCAAGGCTACGGTCCAGGGATATCTCGACCAAGAACAAGAATGATCTGGCCTTCTCGAACCTGAAGGCCTTTTCCGCGGCACCCGGAGGCCCTGTCAGAGATCAAGTAGCCGCTGCCGGCTCCAACGAATAGCGTTCCACATGGATCTCATCAGCTTTGGCCTGGGCCTGGGCGATGTCATAGGCCGCCTGCAGCCGGATCCACATACCCGGAGAGCTCCCGAAGGCCTTCGAGAGCCGAATCGCCATTTCCGGCGAAATGCCGGCCTTACCGTTAATGAGGCGCGACAGAGTTGTTCGGCTGACACCGAGCACTTTGGCACCTTGGCTGACGGAAAGACCAAGAGGCTCCAGACAGTTGATACGGACGGAAAGACCGGGATGAGGTGGATTCTTCATCGGCATAAGAGTGCTACCCCTTTCTTCCATCTAGTGATAGTCGAGTAGTTCCACATCCGAGGCATCCCCACCCTCGAACCGAAAGATGATTCTCCAGTTTCCACTGACACTCACAGACCAGAACCCTTGTAGCTTCCCTTTGAGAGGATGAAGCCTAAAACCGGGTAGCCCCATGTCTTCTGGAGCGTGTGCTTCATCGAGATAAGCCAGGACTGTCCTGACCTTCATCAGAATGTCGGAGCTGATGCCACGGGCGTCGTCTTGTTGGTAGAGGCGCTTTAGGCCCTTGTGTCGAAAACTCCGAATCATCACCGATACTGTAGCGCGAAACGCCTCACGCATCAACGCTCCGATTCTCCTTGAGGAGAAGCCCGCAGCTCCGCCAACGGCCGGAGCTCTCCACCGCGGATCACGGAGTGCAGTTGGCGGAGGTTGGCGATGTCTTGGGTGGGGTCGGCGGTGAGGAGGAGGAGGTCGGCGATCTTGCCGGCTTCGATGGTGCCGATCTCGTCGTCCATCTTCATGGCGCGGGCGCCGCCCTGGGTGGCGGTGACCAGGACTTCTAGGGGGGTCAGGCCGGCGGCCTGCATGGCCTCCATTTCGGCATAGACCGACGGGCCGTGGACCGTCAGGGGGTTGCCGGCATCGGTGCCCATGGCGATGGGGATGCCCGCCTCGTGCACCTTGCGCAGGTTGGCGGCGTTGGTGGCGACGCTCTTCTCCAGTCGCTCGCGGCGAGCGGCGAGGCGCTCCTCGGTCAGGCGATCGGTGCCGATGATCCCACCGAGGTCGGCGCTACGGGCGATGCGTTCCAGGGTGCGGGAGTCGACGCAGCCGTTGGGGTCATCGACGTGCGGAGCCTCGCCCTTCGCCGCCGCCTCATACATGCGTAGATAGCCCTCGCGCACGATGAGGGTGGGGCAGTAGATCGTGCCCTGGTGCTGCGCCAGCTCGATGAATTCCTCGTCCACCGGCTGATCCTCCACGCTGTGCACCAGCAGATGAGCGCCGGCACGCAGGGCGACCTTGGCTTCCCGCAGGCTGGTAGCGTGGACGATGAGGGGCACGCCGCGCTCCCGCGCCTCTTCGCCGGCGGCGAGCACCGCCTGGTCGAAGGGCTCGGGGTCGCCTTCGCGGATCGGAATGAACCACACCTTGACGGCGTCGGTGTCGTGGGCGGTGAGGAAGCTCACTCCCCGTTCGGCGCTCTCGCGATCCTTGAGGTGGATGAACTGGCGCTCCGCCGGCAGGTTGAGCCAGTGGTCGAGGGTGGAGAGGAGCGGCCCCGCCACCGCCAGGTGCGGCGCCCGGGTCGAGCCTTCGGCGCGGCGCCGTAGATCCCAGGTCCAGGGATAGCCGCCGACGTCGAAGGCCGCCGTCACCCCGGAGCACAGATGCGCGCGCCAGAAGACTTCGGGATGGGCGCGGAGGGAGGCCTGCACCTCTTCGTAGGGGAACTCGCCGCGGACGTCGGCGCTGTCCGGCCGGCCGTCAGCCCAGGCGGTCTGGGCGTGGTGAATGTGGGCGTCCACCAAGCCCGGGGTGATCCACTGGCCGGAGGTGTCCACCGTCGTCATCCCTTGGGGGACCGTGCACTGCTCCGCGCTGCCGGCACAAGCGATGCGGCCGTCCTCGATTACCACCACCGCGTTCTCCACCGGCGCAGCGCCGGTGCCGTCCACCAGCGTACCGCCGACCAGCGCCAGCGGCGGCGGGGCAGTCCCCGGAGGGGCGCCGAAAGCGGTGGTCACCGCGATGCGCCAGCCGTCTTCGGTATCGAGGAAGAGCCGTTCGGAAAGCCCTGTGACCTCCTCGGAGCCGTAGCGCACTCGGTAGCGATAGGTTCCGTAGACCACCCCCGGCCGCAACGGCACCAGCTGCAAATCCTGCGCGTCGAAAAAGTCCGGCCAGCCCTCACCGGCGCTCTCCTCGAGGCCATCGAAGCCCAGCTGGGGGCCGCCCGGCCCGCTGCGCACCAGGTTCTCGGAGTTCCAGTAGCAGGCCAAGTAGGCTGCGCGGTCGCGATTGCGGATGGCGTCGAGGTTGGCTTCGAACAGGGCTCGGGCAGCCGCTACGTCGGAAGCGGCCTCGAAAGCACCCTCCATCTGAGACGACCCCATCTGCGGGGAGTCCTCCTGCGAAGCATCCGCGAGCGCCGAAGACGGGAGGCCGACGGCGGTCAAGGTCCCCAGAAAAGCCAGCAATGCCAAGCTGGACCAGCGAAGGGAACGAGCAGCCTTGCGGGGCGCCGCGAGTCGATGGGACATGGAGGGCCTCCTTTCGAGGATCGAGAATCCAGAGCTCAGCCGAAGCTGTCAGTGCGGGCCGAAATTGTCGGGACGGGGTACTCGGCCTCTGTACGGTATCGCGCCCCGGTGCGGTTTGCAGCCCTGCAGCGCTATACTTCTCGGACCATCGAAGCCCCCAAACTCTGAAGCTCTCGTGCGCCCACTCCAACAGCGGACTGGGACGCCCTGGATTAGATCCCGATGACCGAGTCGCCCCCTTCAGACTCTCAGGCCGGCGGTCGAGCCGACAATCCGTCAGGCGGCCCAGCCGACACCCCATCGAGCCTCCCGTCGGATTCTCAATTCCTGCGCCGCCTACTGAGTCAGGGAAGCCCCGAAAGCTCTCGACGACGACGCCATCGCCGCAGGCGGCGGCTGCACACCGTCCAGATCCCCATCCTGCGCAGCCTCGGCTTCGCCCTAGTGGCCCTGGGGGTGGCGCTGCACAACCTGCTGCTGACCGACAGCTTCGACCTCCACAGCTACCTGGTCTTCCTGGCCATCCTGACCGTCTACAGCGCCGGGTCCTGGTGGATCCTGCACGTGGGCTACAGTCGGGTGGAGCGATGGGGCGTGCGGGCCCCTGGATTGGGACGCCTGGGCCTGGGCGATCTCTTTCTGGTCGTGGACATCTTTCTCTTCACCCTCGCGGTGTACTTCACCGGCGGCGAGACCAGCTGGCTCTTCTTCATCCTCCTGATGAGGGTCGCCGACCAGACCCACAGCAGCTTCCGCCGTGCCCTCGTCTTTGCCCACGTCAGCCTTGTCGCCTACTTGCTCATGTTGCTCTACATCGTGCAGGTGGACCAACGCTCCATCGCCTGGCCGGTGGCGCTGACCCTGTGCTCCTTCCTCTACGGCGGCAACCTCTATATCGCCACCAGCGCCCGGCCCAGCGAACGGCTGCGGCAGCGCACCGCCGAGGCCGTGCGCCTGTCCCGGGATCTCATCGGCCGACTGCAACGGAAGGGCCGGGAGCTGGAAGCAGCGCGGGCCAAGGCCGAAGCCGGCAACCAGGCCAAATCCCGCTTCCTCGCCACCATGAGCCACGAGCTCCGGACGCCCATGAACGCCATCATCGGCATGAACCAGCTGCTGCGCGAAAGCGGCCTCGACGCCGACCAGCAGCGGCTGGCGGAGATCACCGGCCAGAGCGCCGAGGTCCTGTTGGTGATTCTCGACGACATCCTGGACTTCAGCGCCCTGGAAGCCGGTCAGCTGCGGGTGGAAGAGCAACCGGTAGAGCTGCACCGGGTGTTGGAGAGCGTGGTCGAGCTCCTGTCCTTGGAGGCGGATCACAAGGGATTGAGGCTCGGACTGGAGATGACTCCGGAGGTGCCCGCGTGGATACGCACCGATCCTCTGCGACTGCGCCAGATCCTGCTCAATCTGCTCTCCAACGGGATCAAATTCACCGCCGCCGGCAGCGTGGTGCTCCGCGTCCATGCCACCGAGGACGGAGCGCTCGAAGGAACTCCGACGAGGCTGCGATTCAGCGTGCAAGACACCGGCATGGGCATCGCCCCGGAGCAGCTGGAGCACGTGCTCCAACCCTTCACCCAAGGGGACGACTCCGACACACGGCCCTATGCAGGTACAGGACTGGGCCTTGCCCTCACCCGCAGCCTGATCGAGCGCTTGGGCGGAGAGCTCGGGGTGGAGAGTCAGCCGAGGCAGGGCTCGACGTTCTGGTTCGAGCTGCCGGCGCCCCCGGTCCCGGCGGTTCCGGAGCGCCCGGCGAGGGTGAAGGCACCGAGCGCCACCGCACCGGGAGAACACCACGTGCTGGTGGTAGAGGACAACCCGGTCAACCAAACTCTAGCCCAGCACCAGCTCGCCCAGCTGGGGCTGTCGTCGACGGTGGCGCAGCACGGCGAGGAAGCGCTCCAACAGCTGAGCGAGAAACGCTTCGACTTGATCCTGATGGACGTCCAGATGCCCGTCATGGGTGGCTTTCGAGCCACCGCGGAGATCCGCCGGCGAGAGGGGGTGGAGCAGCACACGCCCATCGTAGCCATGACCGCCCACGCCCTGCCGGCGGATCGCCAGCGATGCATCGATGCGGGCATGGACGACTACCTCGCCAAACCGGTGCAGCTGGAAGTGCTGGCCCAAACCCTGAGCCGCTGGCTGGGACCGCTGCCCCAACTGGCTCCCGACCTCACCGCCGTGACGCCGGCACCGGATACAGCCGGGGTGGGCGCCAGCGAACAGGCGGTGGACGCGACCACCCTGGAGAAACTTCGCATTCTCGGCGAGCGCTCGGGACGGGACGTGCTGGGCAAGGTGGTGGCCATCTTCCACCGCGAGGCGCCCCATCGCCTGGAACGCCTGCGCCAGGCCTCTGCGGAGGCGGACCGGGAGGCCCTGGCTTTCACCGCCCATTCGCTACGCGGCAGCAGCGGAACTCTGGGGGCGCAGCAGATGGCGGATCTTTGCCGGCGCCTGGAGGCCGAAGCGACGACCGCCAGCCCGCAGCGCCTCGACTCTCTCATCCGGGAGCTGGAGGAAGAGTTGCGCCGGGTCCTGGAGGCCTTGCCGGCGGTGCCAGCAGATTGAGAAAAAGGCGATACGCCCCCACCACGCCGGCGGGCAGCTGGCGGAAGAAGGCCAGGCCGGAGTAGAGATACTCGCCCTCGCCGATGGGAGCGATCAACAATCCACCCTCCAGAGGCTCCCCTGCGGGCCCGGGCAGGCTCAGCAACGGCGTGAAGGCGGAATCCCAAGTGTGGGCGAAGTACAGCCCCCGTTCCTGCACCCACCCCTGCCAATCCTCCGCGGTAATGGAGTTGGGGGTGAGGAACACGGGATGGGTGGGGTCCAAGACGGTCACCGGTGCGGTCTCGTCGGTGACCCGGTCATGGGGTCGGGCGATGTCCAGCGGCAGGAGCGCCAGATCGCCGCGGACGAATTGATACTGCTGGTATTGCACCACCAGCCGGCCGCCGCCGCGGACGTACTCCAACAGCCGCCCGTTGACCCGGCCCAGGGTGGGGTTGGTCTCGTAGGCGCGGCTTCCCACCACCAACACATCGAAGGCGGAGAGATCTCCCACCTCGAGCATCTCGTCGGTGAGCAGCTCCACCGGCACCCCGATGCGCTGCAGCGCCTCCGGAACCCGGTCCGAGGCCCCTCGCACGTAGCCCACCCGCCCCAGTTCCGGCAGCTGGAGATCCCCGGCGTGAATCCTCACCTCCGCCACCCGGGGGTAGGGCACGGGACGAATGTGCTCGTACTCCACCGTCGGAACCGCCCTGCCGTAGACCTCTCCCTCCACCGCCGCGGTGACGGCGATGCGGTGTTTGCCGGCGGGCAGGAGACTCGGCGGCTGGAGATCGACGCTCAGGCTTTGCTGCCCTCCCGCCGATAGCTCGAAGGAACGGGAATCGAGGGCCGGCCAGCCCGCCGGTGCATCGAGGGTGAGCTCACCCTGCACCGGCCGCTGGCGATGGTTGGTCAGCCGCACTTCCAGACGCCGGGCTTCGCTCCGGCCCACCGGCCAGACGATGGAATCCGGCGCCACGCTCACCTCCACCGGCGGCACCACCCGCAGGGGCCGCCGCACCTCGCCCCGGGCCTGATCCGAGAAGCGCTGCACCACCTCGCGCTCCAGCTCCAAGGCCCCATGGCCGGTGGTCATCGAGACCCGGGCCGTCAGCACCGGTGGCTGGAAAGGCTCACCCCGTACCGACGGCGCCACGCCCTGCCAACTGTAGACGTCACCGGCCAGGGGCTGGCGGAGAAAGTAGGGCAGGGTGGCCGGAGCCTGCTCCGCCACGGCAATGCGATAGGTCCAGCTTCCCAACTCTCCCGCTGCCAACCGGCGGGGTGCCGCAACGGACTGGTCTTCTTCCCCATCCTCCGCCTGCAACTCAGCCTTCCAGCCTTCCGGCAGTCCCAGCTCCACCGCCGCCACCGTCACCGGTTCCCCGGAGCTATTCCACACCTCGACGGTGAGCTCCACCGTCTCGCCGGGCACCAACGTCTCCCGATCCGTCGCCGCGTCGAAGACCAGTCCCGCCGCCGCCGCCAGACCTTCCTGGGCGATGAGGATCTTCTCGTCCAGGAGAGCCCCGGCGTGAATCTCCCCCGGATGCTCTTCTCCCAGCTCGCCGCGCACCTGGCGGAGCAGCGCGAGGATCCGGCCCAGGCTTTCGGCGGCGGCCTCCGGATGGCTGGGCGAGAGCTTCTCCCGAGCCTCCCGGGCTAGCTCCTCCACCGCGTCCAAATCCGGCGTCAGGCTCGCGCGCAGACCGGCGTCTTCGAGACCGCCAAGGATCGCCGCCGGACGCGTGTCGATACCGGCGAAGGGATCCGTCCCCTGAGCGGTGGCGACACCGGCTACGGGAAGCAGGCGCCCCTCCCGGGCCCCCAGCTGAAGCAGCCGGCCCATGTCCTGGGAGCGGTGCAGCCCTCGGCTAGCGAGAGCGATCTGGAGATAGGAACGGCCGCTGAAGGGCTCCACCACCCCGAGGGGAAACCGGTTGGCCTCCGCCTCCCGATCAAACCACCCGGAACGGTACAGAGCCTGGGGCCGCCACGGCAGAGCGCCCTCCGCCAGCAGCTCGGGGGCCGCCTCCGGGCGCCCGGCGAGGTCGAAGACCCGCTCGGCGATCACCCCCGCGGCCTGGTGCTGACCGTGGCCGGCAGCGGCGGTGGGAGGAAAGACAGAGACCATCACCTGGGGCCGGAAGCGCCGGATGACCCGTAGGGCGTCTTCTTCCAGCAGCTTTTGGGGCCAACGCTCCAGGGTTTCTTCCAGCGAACGCGTGTAGCCGAAGTCGTAGGCCCGGGTGAAGAACTGACGAGCACCGTCCACCCGCCGGGCGGAGAGCAGCTCCTGGCTGCGAATCAAGCCCAACCCCACTCCCAGCTCCGGCCCGATGAGGTTCTGGCCCCCTTCGCCGCGGTTGAGGGCCAGGTAGGCCGCCTCGCCCCCCTCTCCCAGCGCCACCCGCGTCAGCAGGGTGGTGTCCTCGTCGTCCGGGTGCGCCGCCAGGATCAACAGTCGGCGATGGGTGGCGAGCTTGGCCAAAGCCCGGTCGATGACTTCGAGTCCGCCGGTGGTGGGTGGAACGAGAGGGTCCTGAAGGCTCGCCGCGGGCCAGGCCGCGACGGAGCTCGCGGGCAACCCAGCCAGACCCAGGGCGGTCAAGGCGATGCCCGACAGAACTCTTCGGAGGCCCGGGAGGACGGCGGATGGGAAGCGGAGTTGGTAGCTCATAAGCGCCGATTGTAGCCCGGCGGCCTCCGCTGTTCACGCCCCCCGGCACCTTCCCGGCGCTGGGCAGATTCTTCCGAATTCTTTTCCCAACCGACTACGGAACTCTGAAATGTAGCGCGTCTATACCCATGAAGGTGGCCACTTTCGCTCTTTGAACTGGGAGCCCAATCCCGGGCTCCCTCTCATTGCCCGCAAAGGGCTGAAGGAGGTCCCCTTATGTACCGCTACCCCCGTCTGTTTTGCGTCTTGGCCTGTCTGACCTGGCTCTGCGCGACTTCGGTCGTGTCGGCCACCCCCCTGCCAACCTCGGAGTCTCCCTCCGCGTTGCCCACGCCAGCACTCACCCTCTCCGCCGTAGCTCCTCCGGCGGACAAGGGCAACGGCATCGATCCTGACGGCTAGTCGCAGTTTCAGCCATAATGTGTGTCCGCTGTCCCCCTTTCGGGGGGCAGCGGCAACATTATTGAGTAGAAGGGTTCGAAAAACCGCAACAGCGGACCCATGAAACCGTACCAAGCTTCCTATTGCATCAAGATGATTCTGTAGAGTAGGAACCCCGACAGAAGTCATCCCAAGCGCAACGGCAACAACCTCAGTGGCTAAAGATCAACATCACGAGACCCTCCGCCGACTCCTCCAGGACGAGGGTACGGTGGGATCGGAACGCTTTCTCGCGCTACTGGAGCACCTCACCCAAGAGTGTGACGAGTGCCGCCGGATTCTCCAGCAATTGGAGCATGCCGAAGCGAGCGGGGAGTGGGACGAAGCGAGCCCATTCAACCAGGAAGCCCAGCATTCTCGGGAAACAGAGCGTTTTCGGGAGGCACGGCGCTTTCGGGAGGCACGGCGCTTTCGGGAAGCACAGGCGCGCGACGAGGTCCTGGAGCGGTCCACCCATGAAGCCTTGGCCCGCCGGGCCACCTTCCAACGGGAAGAAGCAGAAGCCAAGGGGCTGGTCGAAGAGCTGCTCACCTGGGCTCTACCCGAGAACCTGGAAGAAGCTGCCGCCCAGCCTCGGTTCCACACTCGCTCGGTGGTGGAGGCCTTGCTACAGGAGGCCAGGTCGCGATGGTTCGATGCTCCCACCCAGGCGGTGGCGCTCACCGAGCTCGCGCTACGCCTCTTGGGCCAGCTCGATCCCCAGCTCTACGGCCGCGATGTCATCGCCGATGTCGCCGCCCGCAGCTGGGCCTTCAAAGGAAATGCCCACCGTCTGCAGGATCGCCATGGGGCGTCGGAAGAGGCTTTCGGGCGCGCTCAGGTGCTGCTCACAGCAGGGACCGGCGACCCTCTCGCCCTGGCAGAGGTGCTCTCGTTGCGGGCGTCGTTGCTCATCGATCAACGACGGTTCGAAACCGCCCAGAGCCTCTTGCAAGAATCCGTAAGGATCTACCGCGATATCGGAGAAAGGCACCTGGAAGCCCGCACCTTGCTCAAGCAATCGCATCTCTATGAAGTCCACAACCGGTCAGCCCTAGCCGTTCAGGCGCTAAGGCGAGCCCTGCAATCCATCGATACTGAACGCGAGCCAATAGTCGAGCTCATCGCTCGGCACAATCTCATCGGCATCCTGTCGAAGAATCAGCAAGCCATGGAAGCTCGCAAGATCCTGGAAGAGAGCGCCGACCTCTACGAGCGCTTTCGGGCACCCTGGGTCGAACGGCGCACCATCTGGTTGGAAGGGATCATCGCCCTCGGCCTGGACGAGCTCGAGCACGCCGAAAAGCTCCTGGAGCATGCGCGGGAGATGTATGAGGAGAGCGGCGAGATCTACTATTGGGCCCTGGTCTCCCTAGATCTCGCGCTGGTCTTCGCCGCCGAACAGCGTCATGCCGAACTCAAGACCTTGGCGGAAACCCTGTTCAATACCTTCAAAGAGCTGGAGATCCACCGCGAGGCCTTCGCGTCGCTCCTGCTCTTCTATCAATCCGCCCAAACCGAAGAGATCAGCAGCGCGGTCGTGGGCAACCTCATCACGGCTCTCAAGCGCCACCCCTACACGCCCAAGCAGCAGCCTTCCTGAGCCCCAAAAGCAGAGCCGCCCGAGCACGAATGCCCGGGCGGCCATGGGTTGAGCCTCGCGGCTTGAGAGCCGCGAGAGCTTCACTTCAGCCGATCACGGCTCGGTGGGGGTAGTGTCCACCGGGCACGCACGATCCAGCTTGAACAGCGCATCCACGGCCCGCAGCGAATCGGCGCGGGTGGCCAGCTGCGAGGGGCAGTACTTGCCGCTGCCGCAACCTTCCACTGCACCCTGGGAGTAGGCGTCTTCCACCCAATCGCTCCTCGGATCCGAGGGCGGCAGGTCGGAGAACATCCCCAAGGCACCGATGGGCTTGTAGTTGGCACCGTTCAGAGCCTTGAGGCCGACTTCCGGCAGCTCCGAGCGCAGCACCGGATCGTCCGGGCAGAAGCTGGAATTGCCACAGCCGTTCATCAGACCCTCGCGCACCGCAGCCTCGATCCAACCACCGGCCCAATGGGTCTTGGGGACGTCCTTGAACGCACCCGTGCCCGCCGGCGGCTTGTAGGCGGCGCCGTGCTTGGCGCTCAACGCGGTGATCGCCAGCGAAGCCCGGGTCAGCACGTGACCGGTGGTCTCGCAGCAGCTGCAATTGCTCGAGCAGTATGCGGAGGCGCTGGCAGAGGCCTGTGCCAGGCTGGTGGCGGTCGCCTGCGCCGAAGCGCTGGTCGCCGTCGCCACGGCGGTGGTCGCCTGCGCTGAAGCGAAGGCCGCAGCGGAAGCGCTCACCTGAGTGACCGCCACCGCCAGGGCATCGGCGTTGGCGTCGGCGTAGGTGTCAGCGTAAGCGAAGGCGCTGGCGGAAGCTTCCGCGTCCGCGAAGGCACCGGCGGCGGCCTGGGCCGAAGCGTTGGCCGCGGCCTGAGCGTCGGCGACGGCAGCAGCAGCGGCCACCGCGTCGCCACCGCATGCGGCGGCGATGGCGGCGGAAACGGCGCTGGCGGCAGCGCTCGCTTCGGCGTCGGCGGTAGCCCAGGCGACGCCAAGAGCCGAAGCCGCGGCCTGAGCGTCGGCGTAGGCCAGGGCGCAGGCCGAGGCGTTGGCGTTGGCCGAAGCCAAGGCGATGGCGATGGCGTCAGCGCTCGCCTGAGCGGCGCCGACGGCCTGGGCCGAAGCCTGGGCAAAGGCGGCGGCAGCGGCTACGGCCTGGGCGCAAGCGTTGGCGCTGGCCTGAGCCGAAGCGGAGCTGGATGCACAGGCGGTAGCGCAACCGCAGGATGCACACGCGCTGGCCACCGCATTGGCCTGGGCCTGGGCGTTGGCGCAGGCGTTGGCGACACTGATCTCGAAGGAGAGGGCCGAGCTGTACTCGGCGGCAGCGGCGATGGCGAAGGCGTCGGCGCTCTGCCATTCGACGTCGATGTCGAAAGCCGAGTCGGAGGCCGCCGAGCACTCGAGGGCGATGGCGGTCTCGCGGGCCTGGGCGTCCGCCCAAGCGATGGCGATGGCGTCGGCATGGGCCTGAGCGACCTCCGCCGCCGCCGCAGCCTCGACCACGAACTCGAGCTGGTTACCCACCAGATAATCCTCGAACTCACCGAGAGTGAACTGACCGCTGCCGTCCCAGCCGGAGGCATTGAGGCTGACCACGGAACCGATGGTCTGGCTGGTCACGGCGACGCGCATCCAGGTAGCCACGGGCAGAGACGGGAAGGGGAAGGGACCAACGGTGACCTGAACCGTATTGCCCGGGTTGACCGCCACGGGATAGTCCTGAACCACCCATTCGGTCGTGCTGGTGCTGTCCCAGGTGCCGTCCACGTCAGCGTCCAGCAGCACGTTGATGTAGCGGGTGCCAGTGGCCGAAGCGGCGAAGGTCACATCGAAGGTGAGATACGTGCTGAAGATCGAGCCGGAAGAGGACGGGCAGACGCCGCCCACCAGGCCATCATCGAAGTCGTCGTCGACGAAATTCTCCACCAGGTCCGGATCGAGGGGATCGGCAGCGCCGCGCTCCAGGCTGACCACCTGACCCAACCAGGTGTCGGTGACGCTCAGAGCGTGGCCGCCGTTGAGGCTGTAGCGGCTGTTGGAAGTGTTGAAGTTGGTCGGGAAGTTCCCGATCACGGCATCGTAGGGAGCCGCGTAGCCGGCGATGATGCCGTCCGGCGAGTCGCCGTATTCACCATCGGTGACCTGGGCGGTCGCCGGCAGAGCAAATACGAGCAGAAGAGCCAAGGAGCAGACAAGGCTGCCCCAGAGCCAGGTTTGAGGTCGGACACCAGAGCGGTGCCGGCGGGTTCCAGAATGGTCTTGGAACGGACTCATGAAAATCTCCCTCTTCCTTCTCGGAGAAGAGCAACAAAAGAAAAACCAGCGAGAAACGTCCGAGGCGTCAGACCAACGATGCACCGATGGAGGCGCTCAGCCCGACTGAGCACCGCACGCTCCCACTGCGCCACTCGAACAACCGGGCGGCCTCAGTGCGTAGACCCGTTATAAAGAAAACCTTCGGACTCTTTATAGCAAGAAGATGCTGGTATGCCTAATTGACATCTTGTAACAATCTGCAGGCAGCAATGTGCCGAGGGCCTCCGCTAGGCAGGTGGCAAGGAGGGCAAGTGCGGGAAGAGAAGGGAGGGATTGAGAACGAAGAACCGAGGCACGACACCGAGAGCTGACAGAAGACTCCGCGGGGGCTCCCGTCGGAGTGCCCCCAACGGGCAAACCACCTTCGGGGCAGCCCACCAGCGGGATTCGCTAGCGGCGCATACGGTCGACGGTTCCGATGGCGAGATAGACGAAGATTCCCACGGCAACGGCCACCGGCGCCGCCAGCTGCCACGGATAGCCGCGGGCAAAGATCAGCGCCGGCATGGACACAGCCCCGGCGATGGCTGCCAGGATCGCGCGTTTTCGGATCATGAGCACAGCTCCTCGACAGGATTTTCCAGCACGATAGGACTGTCCAGCGGGTCACCGCCGGAGACCTCGACCTCCAGCTGCTGGCCCGTGGCCAGGGGCCCGACACCCTCAGGCGTGCCGGTGAGCACCAAATCCCCGGGATCCAAGGTCATGAAATGGGAGATGTAGCGCACCAGCTCCACCAGACCCCAGGCCATCTCCCGCACATGACCGTGCTGGCGCTGCTCGCCATCGACGCGGGTGGTGACGGTGAGATCCTCCACATCCGCACCGACGGCGATGGCCGGCCCCAGGGGACAGAAAGTGTCGAAGCTCTTACCGCGAGCGAACGTGGCATCTCGCCGCTGGAGGTCCCGGGCGGTGACGTCACAGGCGGCGGTGATCCCGAGGATTCCCAAGCGGGCATCCTCTGCGCTGCAGCGACGTAGCCGGTGGCGAATCACCACCGCGATCTCCCCTTCGAACTCCACTCGCCCACTCTCCGGCGGCAAAAGCACCGGCACCCGGGGACCGACGATGGAGGACGGGGCCTTGAGGAAGAGCAGCGGCTCCGCCGGCATGGGGTTGCCCAGCTCCTCGGCATGGGCGCGGTAGTTGCGCCCGACGCCGACGATCTTCCCCGGCTTCACAGGCACCATGGGCACCGGCGCCTCGTCCCGCACCTCCCGACCCAGCTCCCAGCCTCCGGGCAGGACCTCCAACGGATCCGAGTGGAGATAGCGCAGCCGGCCGTCCTCGTCGGCGACGGCGAAGAAACCTTCCGGTCCTAAGCGATAGAGCAGCATGGGTGCGATTCTATGTTCCGGGACGAGGTCAGGGTACCCATCCTTCAGAGCGCTTCGAGCTCCGGCGGCGGCGGAGCGGTGACTGTCAGCGTCTCTCCGGTCTTGGGATGGGGCAAGGAGAGCTCCAGAGCATGGAGCATGAGACGGCGCGCCTCGCCACCGCCGTAGAGGCGATCCCCCACCACCGGATGCCCCGAGTGTGCGAGATGGACCCGCACCTGGTGGGTCCGGCCGGTGAGCAGTCGACATTCCACCAGCGACCGTTCGTCTCCGGCGGCCACCACCTCCACATCGGTGCGGGATGCCTTGCCGCCGGCGGCTACCTCGAACTTCCACCCGCCTCCCGGGACCTTGGCCAGAGGGGCTTCGATGACCAAACGCCCGGTCTCACCGTCCAACGCAGGGACTCCGTGGACCAAGGCTCGGTACCGGCGGTGCACCCGCTTCTCTCGCCATAGCCGGGACAGGGGCTCCAGGGCCCGGCGATCCGTGGCGAAGAGCAGGACACCGCTGGTCAGCCGATCCAACCGGTGAATCAGTCGCAGGAACGGAGGCCGCCCCTCCGCCGCGGCCAACTGCAGGCGCACCGCCTCATCGCAAGCCAGCTCCCCCTCGCCGCGGCGCTCCGCCGGCTGGGAGAGCATGCCGGCGGGCTTGTCCACCACCAGCAGCCAGGGATCACGATGAAGAAGGGGGATCTCCGGCAGCTCGGGACGCGGGGGGACTTCGAGCTCCGCCGGCGGACGCAGCACATCGATGACGTCTGCCAGCTCCAGCTCTCGGGATTGGACGCGAATCGGCCGGCCGTTGCGCAGCACCTCGCCGGCGGAAATGGCCTCCCGCGCCTTGCGTCGGGACAGGGCCGTGGCGGCGGCGAGGAATCGATCCAGGCGCTCGCCGACGAGGGGCGGAAATACGAGCAGTCGGGTGGGGGTGGAAAGGGGCAAGAGTAGGGCTCCAGAAGTGAGCGGAGCCTATCTCATCCTGGCAGGATCGTGGATGACCGGGCTGCCAAGAGTCAGCCGCGGGCCTCCGACGGGGCCTCGACGGCGACCCATTGTCGGCACAGGCGGCGCTGCCCTTCGGCGTCATCCATACCCAGAGCCTGCTGGCTGAAACGGCGGATTTCCCGCCGGTCGATGCCGGCGCGGCGCAGGGCGAGGCGCACCGCGCTGATCAACGCGAGTGGATGCGGACTGCGGACGCAGACCTGAATGCGCGGATACCGAGGCCCAGCCATCACTCCCTGCTTCGTTCCCGGTGCCAACGTTGCCAAACTGTGGGGGCGCGGTCGCCGGCCGGTCATCGGGTGAAAACGGAGCCGTCGGCCGCGGTTCGAGGTGCCCACATCTCTATACGACGCGCGAGACGGAAGATTTGTTCCGAATTTCTCCAAACTGCAAGCGCTAAACCGCAAAAACCGCCTTTTTCGGCGCGCCCCGGCGATGATCGACCCAAGCCACCAAGAATCACCAGCCCGCGGCTGCTATGCTCATCCGGCCCATGAACGTCAGCACAGTGTCCTCGGTCGAGAGGTTTACGGTCGAGCACCCTCTACGCATCCATGTGTGGTCCGGCCCGCGAAATATCTCCACCGCCTTGATGTACTCCTTCGCCCAACGGGACGACACCCGGGTGGTGGACGAGCCCTTCTACGCCCACTACCTGGAGCTCACCGGCGCCCCCCATCCGGGACGGAAGGAAGTGCTGGCGACCATGACCTCCGACGCCGAGACCGTGGTCCGCCGGGACATCCTGGCTCCCCGGGATCGGCCGGTGATCTTCTTCAAACAGATGGCCCACCACCTGGCGGGATTGGATTGGAGCTTCCTCGACCACGGCGTCCACGTGCTGCTGGTGCGCGAACCCCAGGAGGTGCTCACCAGCCTGGTGAACCAGCTACCCCGGCCCCAGCTGCGGGACACCGGCCTCGACCTCCAGGTCCAGCTCCTGGACCACCTGCTGGAGCGCGGTCAGGAACCGCCGGTTCTCGACTCCCGACTCCTGCTTCTGGACCCACCGGGCGTACTGGCTCAGCTGTGCCGGCGGCTGGGCATTGACTTCCAACCAGCCATGCTCTCCTGGCCTGCGCAACCGCGGCCGGAAGACGGTGTCTGGGCTCGTCACTGGTACCACAGCCTGCACCGCTCCACCGGCTTCCAGCCCTACCGGGCCAAGACCGAGCCTCTGCCCAACGGGCTGGAGGAATTGCTCGAGACCTGCCGGCCACTCTACCGGCGGCTCCGGGAACGGGCCCTCACCGCCAGCGACGACTAGACACCACTCCTGAATCAATGAAGGCAGACCCGACGATGCGCGAATACGAACCCCAAGAGCTCCCCGACCCCCGCAACGCCGAGATCCTCGTCTACATTGGCGATGGCCTGGTACCCCGGTCCGAAGCCAAGGTCTCGGTCTTCGACAGCGTGGTGCAGGGCGGCGACGCGGTGTGGGAGGGGCTGCGGGTGTACTCGGGACGCATTTTCCAGCTCGACGCCCACCTGGACCGCCTCTTCGCCTCCGCCCACGCCCTCGCCTTCGCCGGCGTGCCCAGCCGCGAGCAAGTCGTCCGCGCCCTCTTCACCACCCTCAAGGCCAACGGCATGGACAACGGCGCTCACGTGCGCCTGACCCTCACCCGCGGCCCCAAGGTCACCTCCGGCATGAGCCCGCGGTTCAACCGGGCGGGGTGCTGTTTGATCGTGCTGGCGGAGTGGAAGCCGCCGGTCTACGACGCCGAAGGCATCCGCCTCATCACCTCGTCGGTACGCCGCAACTCGCCCCAATGCCTGGACTCGAAGATCCATCACAACAATCTACTCAACAACATCCTGGCGAAGATCGAGGCCAACGCCGCCGGAGTCGACGACGCTGTGATGCTCGACCTCCACGGATTCGTCTCCGAAACCAACGCCACCAACCTCTTCCTCATCCGCCAGGACGAGCTCCACACCCCCGCCGCCGAGAGCTGCCTGCCGGGAATCACCCGCCGGGTGGTCCTCGAGCTGGCCCGCGCCGACGGCATCCCCACCTTCGAGCGCCACATCACCCCCAGCGAGCTCTACACCGCCGACGAGGTCTTCACCACCGGCACCATGGGGGAGCTCTCGCCGGTGCTGGAAATCGACGACCGGGAGATCGGCGACGGCTCTCCCGGCTCCATAACCCGCCGGCTCCAGGAGCTCTTCCAGCGGCGGGTGGCCAGCGAAGGCGAGCCTTTCCTGGTCTGAGGAATCTTGCGCAACGCAACAACGCCCGCCGGAGTCAAAGGAAAGTCCCTCGGACCCCGGCGGGCGCATAACCGATCATCTAGCTGAAGAAACGCCTAGAGCATTCCCAAGCCGACCGGTGGCGGCATCGGTGAGCTGAGAATCACCAATTGCCCGAGCCGGTCTGACCGTCAGCGCAAGCCCAAGCCTTGACCACGCCGCCATAGCTCGTGATGTCGGCCCCGAACCATTGGGTTCCGATTCGACCGATAACGCTGTAGGACTGGGAGACCTGACCGCACTCCATCTTGTTGGACTTGGTGTCGTCTCCTTGACGACACTCGCAATCCTCCTTGGTGAAGCAGGTCTTGACGACAGTGGGTTCCGCATTGGGCGGCTCCACTACGAAGGGGAAAGCGGCGCCCGACGTGAACTCGGCAGAGAACGAAGCCTGACAGCCGTCGGATCCCAGAGCGGAAACCTGCACCTGGCCCCAGGCCTTGGTCACGCCGATGAGGTTCTCCCAGGTGTCGGTGTCATAACCCGTCGGGGCGCCGCGCCGCACTACCGGCCTCCGCGGCTTTCTCAAGCATAACGCCGATTTTTATTTACCGCCGCGGCCCCGGCAAAGACGGCTGCCAGAAGTGCTGAGCCGCAAAGAGGTTTTGGC
>JAXHTF010000020.1 GCA_034211275.1 Acidobacteriota bacterium | reverse complement strand
GTGGGCTCCCATCGACCGGCGCTTCGGCTTCTGGGTGCCGCTGCTGATCACCGCCGCCGGCGCCGGCATCGTGTTGACGGCGGCGCTGACCCAGATCACCGGCGAGGACCATCCCCAGCGCAACACCCTGATCTACTCTCTCGACGGTGAGTCCGGCGAGGCCCGGTGGTGGACCTTCGGGCGGGAGGTCGACGCCTGGACGGCGGAATACCTGGGGCAGGAGCCGGAGCGGCGGGATCCCGGTTTGCTGTTCAGCTGGTCGCCGGACCGGGATCTGCTCACCACCTTGGCTCCGACGCTACCCCTGCCACCGCCGAAGATCGAGCTCCTGGAGCGCGATGACGAGGCGAATCCGGACTACCGCATGAAGGTCCGCATCACCTCCGCCCGCAATGCCGAGGTCCTGCGCATCGGCGTCGACACCCTGGCGGGAGTGAGCCGTGTCGAGGTCGGTGACCAGCGCTTCGACTTCGGCCTCGATCCGTTCGAGTCCGGGGAGGGTGGTGACTGGCTGCTGCTCGTCCAGGGAGGGGCCGGGGAACCGGTGGATCTCACTCTGGTCCTCGACCAGAAGCACCCGGTGGAATTCCGGGTGGTGGATCAAACCTACGGCCTGCCGCCGGTGGCGGGGGCGGTGCCCCAGCGGCCCCCGGGACTGATCCCCAATCCCTTTGGGGATACGGACGTCACCCTGGTCACCGCCACCGCGTTCTTCTAGCGCACCGTTCCCGAGCTCCAGGAAGCTGGCTCGGGGCTGGCTAGGAGCTGGCTCGGGGCTGGCCTGGGGCCTCTATTCTGTGGCACCATATAAAATCCGACGCCCGCATCTCAGTGGCCCGCCATCGCCGCCGCTGTAGTGCTCACAGGATCACTCCGGGAGGTTTTCTCATGCGCCGTGTCCTACTTGCTCTGATCTGCTCTTGTCTCGCTTGGGGAGCCGCTCCGGCCATCGGTCTGACCTACATGCCGATGACCGACGAGGCGCTCCTGGACTCGGCACCGCTGGTGGTGGAAGCGCTGGTCAGCGACGCCGGCCCCGCCGCCGTCGCCGCCATGCCCGCCACCGACTACCAGGTGGAGGTTCAGCGGGTGCTCAAGGGCAGCGTGCCCGGCAGTACCCTGGTGGTGCGGGTCGTGGGGGCGCGCTCGATGCCCGGTGCGGCGACCTCGGGGCTGGGACTCGAGCTCTCCGGCGTACCGCGTCTCCAGGCCGGTCAGCGGGTGATGCTCTTCCTGCGCCCCAACGAGGATGGTGCCTTCCGCCTGGTGCAGCTCTCCCTGGGGGTCTTTTTTCGGGTCGAGGTGGAGGATCGGGTGCTCGCCCTGCGCTGGCTCGGGGACTCGCTGGCGATCCGCCCCGACGGCCGCAAGGCCCAGCCGGAAGGCCTGCGGGACTATGACTCCTTCAGCCGCTGGATCTCCTCCCGCGCCGCCGGTCTCAAGCGCTCCGTCGGCTACCGCCTGGAAACCGACGCGGTGGCCGCACAAAGCCTCACCGACGCTTTCACCCTCTTCGCGAGCGGGGGCCTGAACTTGCGCTGGCGGGAGTTCGACTTCGGCCAGTCGGTGACCTTCTTCGCTCACGAGAGCGGTCAGTCCGGCCTCGCCGGCGGCGGCTTCGCCGAGTTCAGCACCTCCCTGGATCTGTGGACCGACGATCCCTCCACCCCCATCCGCTATCTCTACGGTGGCACCACTACCGCCTCCGGGGGGCTGGTCTCCGGCGGCTTCGACGGCGAAAACACCATTCTCTTTGACGACCCCAATAGCAATTCCACCTTCGGCGGCACCTTCAGCTGCATCACCGGTGGCGTCATCGCCCTCGGCGGGCCCTGGTTCGACACCTCCCAAACTCACACTTACCGCGGAGCGGAGTACATCGACATCATCGGCGCCGACATCGTCACCAACGCCGGCTCGGGCTGCCTGCTCGCCGACTCCCTGGTCTCCGAGGAGGTCTTCAGCCACGAGCTAGGCCACACTCTGGGCCTGCGCCACTCCTGCGGCGATGTCGCTTCCGGCCCCTGTGACACCGCGGTCAAGGACGAAGCCCTGATGCGCGCCTTCGTCCACGACGACGGCCGTGGTGGCCAGCTGGGGCTCGATGACCGCGCCGGCATCCTCTTCCTCTATGAAGAGTTCGCCACCACCGGCTGCCAGCCCGACGCCACCACCCTTTGCCTGCAGGCAGGGCGCTTCGCGGTGGATGCGACCTTCGCCACCGCCGCCGGGGCTGTGGGCACCGGTCAGGCGGTGGAGCTCACCGGCGATACCGGATATTTCTGGTTCTTCAACGCTGCCAACGTCGAGGTGGTGATCAAGGTGCTCGACGGCTGCGGAATCAACGGCAATTTCTGGGTCTTCGCCGGCGGTCTGACCAACGTCGAAGTCCAGATCCGGGTCGTGGACACGGAGACCGGTACGGAGCGCACCTACTCCAACCAGCTGCGCGATCCCTTCCAGCCGATCCAAGACACCTTCGCTTTCGCGACCTGTACCTAGGGCCGTGGCGGACCGCGAAGAGGAGGGCAGGAAGGCCGAGGTGCTCGGCCCCGAAGAGGGAGCCGACAAGGCCGTCGGTCAGGCCGCCGGACCGGCTCCCGGGGCCGAGTCGGGGGAGGTCGAGGCGCGGGATGCCCTGGATCGGGAAGCTCGGGACGGAGAACCGGCGGCCGGTGGCTCACCGGGGCCGGAGGACCCTGGCGCCCCCACGCGCGTCCCCCCGGAGCTGGAGGAGGCGGCCTTTCTCGCCGGTCCCCAGCGCCGCGCTCAGGATCTTTGGCGGGCATTGCGGATTTTCGGCGAGTGCATCCGGGGCTTCCGCAAACTGCATTTCGTCGGCCCCTGCGTGACGGTCTTCGGCTCCGCCCGCTTCAAGGAGAATCATCGCCACTATCAGCTGGCGCGGCAGCTGGGAGCGGAGCTGGCGGAGGCGGGCTTTACGGTGATGACCGGCGGTGGACCGGGGGTCATGGAGGCGGCCAACCGCGGCGCCAAGGAAGCCGACGGCCGTTCCATCGGGTGCAATATCGAGCTACCCCACGAGCAGCACCACAATCCCTATCTGGATCTATGGGTGGACTTTCGCTACTTCTTCGTTCGCAAGCTGATGCTGGTCAAATACTCCTACGCCTTCGTGGTGTTGCCCGGTGGCTTCGGCACCATGGACGAGATCTTCGAGACCCTGACCCTGATCCAGACCGGCAAGATTCTCGATTTTCCGCTGGTGATCATGGGCACGGAGTATTGGCAGAGCGTCCTCGACTTCATCGGTCGGGAGATGGTCTCCGCCGGCACCATCGCCCCCCACGACCCGGAGCGCTTCTTCGTCACCGATTCGCCGGAGGAGGCGGCGAGCTTCATCGTCTCCCAGGTCGGGCGGCGCTTTGGTCTGGAGCTGCGGGACGGGCCGCCGGGAGCCCCCCGGCCTCGTTGGTATCTCGGCGAACGCCCCCTGCCTTACCGGCGCCGGTCGTCCTGACATGAGCTTGGCCGGCTCCGCGAGAGAGCTGGACGCCAGGGCTCTGCGGCAGCGGGCTTGGCTGATGGCGGTGGCGGCGGCGATCTTGTTCTCCACCGGCGGCGCCGCGGTGAAGGCGGCCTCCCTCACCAGCTGGCAAGTGGCGAGCCTGCGTTGCGGTGTGGCGGCCCTGGCCCTGCCGCTGCTGCTGCCCTCGGCCCGGCGCCGGCCGCCGCTGCGCATCTGGCCGGTGGCCCTGGCCTATGCCGGGACCCTCACCTGTTTCGTGGTGGCGACCAAATGGACCACCGCCGCCAACGCCATCTTCCTCCAATCCACCGCCCCCCTCTATGTGCTGTGCGTCGCGCCGTGGGTGCTCAAGGAGCGCATCCGCGGCCGGGATTTGCTCTACATGGTCTTCCTCGCCGCCGGTATGGCCCTCTTCTTTCTCGGCGCCCAGGAACCTACCGCCACCGCTCCCAGGCCGCTGGCGGGAAATCTGGTGGGGGTGGTGACGGGCATGTGCTGGGGGATGACGGTGCTCGGACTGCGTTGGCTGGAGAGCTCCGGAAATCGCGACGCACCGGGGGCCGCGGGGCCGGCGGTGCTCGCCGGAAGCGTTCTGGCCTTCGTCGTCTGTCTGCCGGCGGCCTGGCCGCTGACCTCTATCTCCCTCGCCGACGCCGGCGCGGTGATCTTCCTGGGGGTGGTGCAGATCGCCCTGGCCTACCGGCTCCTGACCTCCGCGGTGCGCCATCTGCCGGCGCTGGAGGTCTCGCTGCTGCTGCTGATGGACCCGGTGCTCAATCCGCTGTGGGCGTGGCTTTTCCACCGCGAGACTCCAGAGGCCTGGGCCGTCGTCGGCTGCACGGTCATTCTCCTCGCCACCGCCGGCCATTTGCTCTTGAGCAGCGGCCCGGCGAGCAAGCCTCCGGCGACGGGGCCGGCGCTCTGAGTCGTCCCAGGATTCCCCCGGGGAAGCCACCCTCCACCGCGCTGGGGCACCAAGGCGCCGGCGGATATGAGAGGATTCCGGTGCCTTGTTCGGAACCAGCCCTGCAGCTGGGCGGCGCCGAGCCCGAGCCCTTGCGACCATGGTAGATCCGACCCACTCCAGCACCCATGATCCGGCGGTGGAACCGCTGCGAGACGCTTTCCGGCGGCCCATGACGGACCTGCGCATCTCCGTCACCGACCGCTGCAATTTTCGCTGCAGCTTCTGCATGCCGGGGGATCGGCGCTATCACTTCCTACCGCGGCCGGAGATTCTCACCTTCGAGGAGGTGTCCCGGCTGGCGGCGATCTTCAGCCGTTTGGGAGTGCGCAAGATCCGCCTCACCGGCGGCGAGCCGCTGTTGCGATCCGAGCTCGAAACCCTGGTGGGCCAGCTCGCCGCCATTCCCGGCATCGACGACCTGGCGTTGACCACCAACGGCTATCTGTTGGCGGAGAAGGCGGAGACCCTGCGCGCCGCCGGGCTCTCCCGGGTCACCGTCTCCTTCCACTCCCGGGACCCGGAGACCTTCGCCCGCATCAACGGCTCCCGCGGCGGTGACGACGCACTGCAGCGAGTCCTGGACGGGCTCGAGGCAGCGCGCCGGGTGGGCCTCGCTCCCATCAAGCTCAACCACGTGCCCCTGCGCGGCATCAACGAGCATGAGATCGTCGACCTCGCCCGCTGGGCGCGGGAGCAGGGCTATGTGCTGCGTTTCATCGAGTACATGGACGTGGGGACGGTGAACCGGTGGCAGGAGGCGGAGGTGCTGTCGGCACAGGAAATTCTCCGCCGCATCGACCGGGAGATGCCCTTGGAGCCGGTGCCGCGGGACCCTGCCGGGGAAACCGACCCCGGCGAGGTGGCGGAGCGCTGGCGCTATCGTGACGGCGGCGGCGAGGTGGGGGTCATCGCCTCCGTGACCCAGCCGTTTTGTGGCGACTGCTCCCGCGTCCGGCTGTCGGCGGAGGGCCAGCTCCTGACCTGCCTCTTCGCCACCGCCGGGTTGGACCTCAAGACGCCGCTGCGCGCCGGCGCGGCGGACGAGGAGTTGGCGGAGCTCATCGCCGCGACCTGGCGACGGCGTACCGATCGCTATTCGGAGGAGCGTACCGAGGCCTTGCGCCGCGGCACTTTCGCGCCGGCGGAGAAGATCGAGATGTTCCGCATCGGAGGCTGAGAGAGGTCCCAGGGGCGATGGATGAGGTGGAAGAACCCATGAGGCGAAGAGTTTGATGACCGGTAGAAGATGGCGCAGCGCCGCCGTGGTGAGTGTGCTGGTGATTCTCGCTGGCCTGGCGTTGCTGGTGTGGAACGGCTGGGCGGAGCCCCGGGAGCCGTTCCTGCTCGGGGGCATCCAGGTCAACGAGCCGGATCATCAGGCCTGGGCGCAGGGCTTGTTGGACGCTGGTTTCAATACCGTGTCGGTGACGGTCTACGCTCATCAGGGCAATTGGAATACCGACCATCTTTGGTACGACACCGACAATCCGGCGGTGCTTTCGGAAATCCGGGCGGCGAAGGCGGCGGGGCTCGAGGTGGTGCTGATTCTGCGCCTGGCCCTGGACCACGCCTTCGAAGCCAACCGCTTCTTATGGCACGGCCAGGTGATGCCCGAAAGTGATCAGGCGGTGCGCTCCTGGTTTCTCCAATACGGCAACTTCGTCGAGGCCTGGGCCCGCCACGCCGAGGCCGAGGGGGTGGACGTCCTGGGCATCGGTAGCGAGCTCAACTCCATGACTTCCACCCGCCCGGTGGACGAGATGCCGGCCCTCCAGGAGTACTACCTCAATCCCCTCAAGCAGGAGGAGTACAAGGCCTCGGTGCTGAGCCACCGCCAGGGCATGGAGAAGCATCATCTGTGGTCGCCGGGCACCGACGGCTTCGCTACCCTCGGTGACTACCTGGACGCGGAGATCGGCGCCCGGGTGGCCTGGGCCCGGGGGATGGTGGAGAGCCCGGCACCGCCGGCGGAGGGGGAAGAGCCTTGGGACGTGATGAACCGCCGCCGCCGCATGCTCGAGGAGCATTGGTTGGAGCTCATCGCGAAGGTGCGGGAGATCTACGGCGGCCGGCTCACCTACGCCGCCAACTTCGATCAATACCAGGAGGTGGGCTTCTGGGATCACCTGGACCTGATGGGCATCAACGGCTATTTTCAGCTGCGCACGCCGCCGGATCCCCGAGATCCCGCGGCGGGGGACCTGTCGCAGCAGCTGGAGCGAGGCTGGAAGGCGGTGCTCGAGGAGATCGTCGCTTTCCGCTTGGAGGAAGAGCTGGGGGAGATGCCGGTGATCTTCACCGAGCTCGGCTATACCTCCCGCCGCGGCTCGACGGTGGAGCCCTGGGCGAGCCAGGGGTTCTCCCTCATTCACCTGCCGGCGCAGCCCGAGCCGGAACCCGCGCCCGAGGCCTCCGAGGCCGACAAGACCACCGAGGCTGACGAAACCTCCGAGGCCGACGAGACTTCCGCAACGGAACCCAGCCTGCCCTCCACCCGGCTCATGGTGTGGACCGACGAGCCCCTGGCTCCGCAGGAGCGGGCGCAGGCGCTGGCGGCGCTGCGCCGGGCCGCGCAGACGGTGGATCCGGAGCTGGTCGCGGGGCTGCTCTATTGGAAGCTTTCGACCCTCCCCGGGCACCGAGAGGTCGAGCCCTTCGTCCTGATCCTCGGCGACCAGCCGGCAGATCCGTTGGAGGCGGAGCTGCGGCGCTTCCGTTCCCTCGAAAAGGGCGGCGAGGGGTAACGATTCTTCCGGAGGCTAGATTTGATGCCCCGGGAGCTATTTGACGTTGTAGACTTACGGTATTCGATGCGTTTATCTTGGGTTCGGCGGTCTTGAAGCCGCCGGACGAATCAACGAGGAATGAGGTGCAAGATCTTGGAGCTGAGGCTGTGAGCCTCCAAGACACCGTCAGCGCCGAGGAGGAGAGTCGCTGGCGTGAGCTACGCGGTGCTCTCGTCGATCACAACACCGAGCTGCCGTCGCTGACGGCGGTGCTGAGTGAGATTCGGGAGCTGGTCCAGAACCGTCGCCGGTTGGGGTTGCTCTACCTCGACCTGAGCGCCGAAGCGCCGCTGGAGTCGATCTACGGCTGGGAGACCTACGACGGGCTGCTGCGCCAGGTCGCGGAAGCCTTGGGGGTCTTTCAACGGGACCGTCTGAGCTCCGACGACGTGCTCGCCATCTGTAACGTCCGGGGGGAGGAGTTCGTCTTGGTCGTGGGGCTGGACGACGCCGCCAGCGCGGCCCAGAGGCTCGAGGAGCTGCAGGAACGCATCGCCGACCACCTTTCCGCCCGGCTGCGGGTGCAATTCGACAACGAGAGTCCGCGTCCCCTGTCGGTGCAAAGCGCCGCCGACCTGCTCCTGCCGGACCCCATGGTGCGGCTCGAACGAGTTTTCTACCGCACCCTCGACACCCTCCGCTCCATCTGCCGCCGGGAGCGGGAAAAGCAGCACTCGGAGCGCATTCGGGAGCTCCGGCGCATCGTCTCGGCGGTGGACATCACCGTACGCTTCCAGCCCATCATCAGCCTCGACAGCGGCGAGGTGCACGGCTTCGAGGCCCTCAGCTGTGGTCCCACCGGCGGCGTGTTCGAGAATCCGGAGATGCTCTTCGCCTTCGCCGAGGAGACGGATCACATCGTCGAGCTGGAGCGCATTTGCCGCTTCGAGTCCATCCGCCGCGCCGGCGAGCTGGGCAACAGCGGGCGCCTGTTCCTCAATTGCTCCGCCCGGGGGTTCACCGATCCCGAGCTCTTCTGCCGCAATCTGGTGGACCAGGCGGAGCGTTGTGGGCTCCGCCCCGCGGATATCGTCATCGAGATCACCGAGCGGGTCGCCATCACCGCCTGGCAGGACTTCCGCCGCAGCGTCGCCGCCCTGCGCCTCATCGGTTTTCAGATCGCCCTCGACGACATGGGGGCCGGCTACTCGTCGCTGCAATCGGTGGCGGAGGTACAGCCGGACTATCTCAAGGTCGACCTGTCGCTGATCCGCGACCTGCACAAAAGCCCCATCAAGCGCAGCCTGCTGCAGAGCCTGCTGACCATCGCCCACAGCATCGGCGCCCAGGTCATCGCCGAGGGAGTGGAGAAGGCGGAGGAATGCCAGGTGCTGCGGGAGATGAACGTGACCTTCGCCCAGGGCTTCTTCTTCGCCCGTCCGACGGTGGATCCCAACAGCATCACGCTGCGTCTCTCCTGAGCTGCGTCTTTCCTAAGCCGGTTCTCTCCTGAGCTGAGCTCCTCCCAAGACGGTACGAGCTCCCGGCCCTCGGGGGCGCGAGAACTCTCGGCCTCCGATGCCGTAGAGGGGGAGGACCCCGAACCCTTCCGAAGGAGCCAAGCCTTGAGCCGATTCCCCTCCCTGCCGATCTCCCCCGCCCGCCGAGGGCTCTGCAGCCTTCCTCTGTTGGTGATCCTGGGCTGCTGCTTCCTGGTGGGCTATCCCGCTGGGGCCGCGGACGAGCCCGCCGCCGTCGCAGAACCAGCGCCCATCGAGGAACTAGCGCCCGGGATCCACCGCATCGAGCTGGGGGCCGACGGGGCGGTGGTGGCGGTGGACGGCCCTCGGGGACGCCTGTTGGTGGACAGCGGCAGCGCCGCCGCTCTGCCGCGGCTGCTGGCGGCCCTCGAGACCCTGCCGCCGTTGCCCGTGCGCCTGGTGATCAACACCCATTACCACGCCGATCATCTGGGCGGCAACGGGACCTTCCGGGCCCAGGGGGCTATGGTGATGGCCCACGCCAACGTGGCGACCCAGGCGCGGCGGGACGTGGTGATCGAGGAATGGGGGGATTGGCATCGGGAGCCGTCGCCGGAGGCGGATCTGCCGCAGCTGGAGATCCACGGTCCGGCGACGGTGCATTGGGGAGACGAACGCATCGAGATCCTGCCGGCACCGGCGGCCCACACCGACGGTGACCTGGTGCTGATCTTCCACCGAGCCCGCCTGGCGCATCTGGGAGACCTGCTGGAGGTCGGGGCTCCGCCGTTCATCGATTGGTGGGCCGGAGGCTCCTTGGAAGGAATCTTGGAGGCTCTGGATCGAGTGTTGGAATGGCGCTCCCCGGACGCATTGCCGGAGGCGACCTCCGAAGGGGGAACCCACCGGTTGACGCGCTTCGTGCCCGGCCATGGCGCGGTGGTGGACCGCCAGGGTTTGGAGCGCTATCGCAGCCTGCTGGAGACCGTCGCCGGGAGGGTGGGGGACGCCGTGGCGGCGGGCAAGAGCGCCCAGGAGACGGTGGACCTGCAGCTGGCCCAGGACTATGCCGAGGAGCTGGGGGGAGAGCGGCGGGCGAGGCAGTTGGTCTATCTGCTCTATTTAGGGCTCAGCGGCGCGGCTCCCGGCACCTGAGCGTTTTCCCACGACGAAACACACCCCGCGGCTCTCGCCGGGATTCCGTTGTAGTCTCTGGGGGACGGGATCCCTCATTCATGACACGTTTTCTCCACACCGCGGATTGGCAGCTCGGGCTCAAGCTGCGCTTCCTCGACGGCGATCGCGGCGCCAAGCTGCGGTTGGAACGCTTCGAGGTGGTGCGACGCCTGGCGGCGGCAGCCCACGAGCACGCTGTGGAGGCGGTGGTGGTGGCGGGGGACGTCTTCGACGACAACGCCGTCGGTGCTGCCACCCTGCAGGCCGCCCGCGACGCCCTCGCCGCCTTCGCTCCGATCCCGGTGCTGCTTCTGCCGGGCAATCACGACGCCGCCACGCCGGAGAGCGCCCTGCGGCGCCTGGCGCCGGAGGAGCACGGCCTGGACCACGTGCGGCCGCTGCTCGTCGCCGAGCCCCTGACCATCGGCGACACCGTCTACTACCCCTGCCCGCTGCTGCGCCGCCACACCCACGACGACCCCACCCGTTGGCTGCCGTCCCGGCAGGATGGAACCCACGAGGATGGAGACGCAGTGCGGGTGGCCATCGCCCACGGCGGCGTTCTCGACTTCGGCGAGTCCACCGAAAGCCCCAACCTCATCGCGGCGGAAGAAGTTCTGGCCAGGGGTTTCGACTATCTGGCCCTGGGGGACTGGCACGGCCTGCTGCGGTTTGGCTCCGCCGGCTGGGGAGACCGGGTCTGGTACTCGGGAACCCCGGAACCCACCCGCTTCGAGGAGAAGGAGCCGGGGCGGGCGCTGGTGGTGGAAATCGACGGCGCCGGCGAGGAGCCGCGGGTGGAAGTGTTGGAACTGGCCCGCAGCCGCTGGCTGACGGAATCCCGCACCCTCGACGGCGAGGCGGCGGTGGACGAGCTCGAGCGCTGGCTCAAAGAGCTTCCGGAGCGCAGCTGGACACTCCTGCGGCTGCAGCTGGACGGCGCCCTGTCTCTGGCCCAGCGGGCGCGGCTGGACCGCCTGTTGGCGGCGGCGGGAGAGGAATTGCTCGAGCTGCGGCTGGACGATGGGCGGTTGGTCACCGAACCCTCGGAGGAGGATTTGGCGCAGCTGCGGCTGGAGGGCTTTGTCGGTCGGGCGGTGGAACGGCTGCGCAAAGAAAGCACGCGGGAAGAAGACGGCGCTGCAGCTCAGGGAGCCCTACGGCTGCTCTACCGCTTGCTCCAGGAGGAGAGCTGATGCATCTGGTCTCTCTGGAGGTCTGGCATTGGCGGGGCCTGGAGCACGAGAAGCTGGGGCCCTTCTCCGAACGGCTCAACCTGGTCTACGGCCCCAACGAGGCGGGCAAGTCGCGCCTCTTTCAGGCTCTGGAGTTCGTGCTCTTCGAGTCCTACAAAGGGGAGGCTCAATACAAGAAGCAGCTCCAGGGCTGGAGCTCCACCGAGAGCCCCCGGGGGGCGGTGAGCTTCGTCCTCGACGACACTCCCTACCGCATCGAAAAGGGCTTCCTCAAGGGCGGCTACGCGAAGCTCGAAGGGGGTGGCGAGACCCTCAAGGACGAGGCGGCGGAAGCGCGGCTGCACGAGCTGTTGGGCAGCCGGTCCGGAAGCAATCGGGGGGTGAGCCGGGAGGATTACGGCTTGTGGCCGCTCCTCTGGCTGCCCCAGGGAAAGTCCCAGGAGCCGCCCCACGAGGATCTCCACGACGCCCCCCGGGGCGACCTGCAGGACCGGCTCTCCCGGGAAGTGGGGGAGGTGGCCGCCGGCCCCTTGGGGCAGCAACTGCTGGAACGCACCCGCACCGAGGCCGCCCGCTACCTGACCGAGAAAACGGGCCGCCCCACCGGCGAGCTGCGGGAGGCCATGACCCGCCGGGACGAGCTCCGGGAGCGGCGAGACGAGGCGGTGGCGAAGCGCGAGGAGGCCCACGCCCTGGCGGAAACCCTCGCCCGCGGCCGGCGGGAGTTGGAGGAGTTGGAACGGCGGGTGGGAGAGCGGGAGGAAGAGGTGCAGACTCTCGCCGAAACCGTCGAGGCGGCGCGGCAGCTCCAGCGCGGGGTGGAGGAGCAGGAGCGGGAGGTGGCCCACCGCCGGCTGCGGCTGGAGCAGATCGAGGAGCGTTTGGAGCGCCGGCGCCAGGCCCGCCGCAGCCGGGATGAGGTGGCTGTGGAGGTGGCGGAGCTGGAAGCGCAGAAAGCCCGGGATGCGGCGGAGCTGGAGCAGCTGCAGCAGAGGTTGACGGAGGCCGAGACGGCGGTGCAGAAGGCCGAGGAAGAGCACCAGAGAGCGCGCCGGCGCCGGGCCGCGGCCCAGCGACGCCAGCGGCAGCAGGAGCTGACGGAACGCCTGGAGGCTCTGGATCGGGAGGTGGAGGAGCTGCGAGCCCGTCGGGAGCGGGTACGGGAGCTCGAGCGACAGCGCCGGGAGGTCGCGGTAGAGCCCTCGGCGGTGCAGGGTCTGGAGCGGCTGGAGCGGGATCTGGCGGTGGCCCGCAGCCGGCTGGAAGGCTCTGCGGCGCGGCTGACGGTGACGGCGCTGGCGGATCTGGAGGTGATCGAGAAGGACGCTGGCGAGGACACTCTGGCGGCGGAGGAGAACCGCCGATGGCCGGTGACCGACGAGCTCCAGCTGGAGCTCGGTCAGGAGCGGGATGGGCAACTTCAGCCCCTTCTGCGGCTGACGGTGGAGCCCGCGGCGGGGGCCGGCGAGGAATTGCGGCATCGGCTGCGGGATCTGGAGTCGGATCACCGCCGTCAGCTGGAAGCCCTGGGCGTCGACGATGCGGCGGAGGCTCGAAGGCGGCTGGATCGCCAACAGGAACTGGACGCGGAGCTGCGGGTGCAGCGGGGAAGCGGCTCCGATGCCCAACGAGACGGCACGCTGGAGCAGCGCCTCGCCGTCCTCGAACAGCGGCGCGAGTCGCTAGAGGAGGAGCGGCAGGCCCTCCCTCGAGAATCGGAGCCCGGGGAGTCTTCGGAGCTCGAGGAGCAGGACTCCGCCCAGGCCGCGGAACAGGCCCAAGTTGCAGAAACTCGGGCTGAAGAGGCCCTGAGCCAAGCCCGCACCCGCCGCGCTGCCGCCCTGGAACCGTTGGAAGAGCTGCGGCGCCGGCAGGCGGAGAATGCGGGCAAGCTGGTGGCCCGGCGTCAGGAGCTGGCACGGCTGGAGGCGGTGCTGAGCCGCGAGGCGGAGGGCTCCGCGGACGCCTCCCTCGAACAGCAGCTCAAAGACAGCCAGGCCCTCCTGGGAGAAGCGCTACGGGAGCTGGAAGAGCGCCAAGAGCGCTACCGGGCCACCGGCGGAGCGCGGGCGGAGGAGACCTTGGAGCGCCTGCAGCGCAGCCTCCAGGGGTTGGTCCAGGAGCGCCGCCGGGGGCAGGACGAGAACCTGACGCTGCAGGTGCGGCTGGACAGCTTGGCGGATGCGGAGCTCCACGAACAAGCCCAGGAGCGGGAGCAGGAGCTGGCTCGGGCCCAGGCCAACCTCGACCGCATCGAGGCCCGAGCCGCCGCCGCCGGCCGGCTGCTGGCGATCTTGGAGAACGAGCGGAGGGCGGCTCAGCAGCGCCTGACGGCTCCGGTGCGCCGCCGCCTGGAGCCTTATCTGGAACAGCTCTTCCCAGGCTCCGAGCTCGCCATCGACGAAAATTGGATCGTCGAAGGATTGCTCACCGGCGACACCCAGGAGGCCTTCGAGGAGCTTTCCGGGGGTGCCCGGGAGCAGCTCAGCGTGCTGGTGCGGCTGGCCTTGGGGGAGATCCTGGCCGGCGGCGAGCGGCTGCCGCTGATCCTCGACGACGCTCTGGTGAGCTCCGACGAAGAACGCCGGGAGGCCATGCTCGCCGTCCTCCATCGAGCCTCCAGGCACCTCCAGATCCTGGTCTTCAGCTGCCACGAAGATCACTTCGACGCTCTGGGAGCCCAGCAGCGCTTCCGTCTGCGCGGCCGGCGCCGGGCTGAACTGACTCGACTAAAGATAGAACAAGCCTGATAAGATGCGCAGCTCATGAGATCCAGCCCCGCTTTCCAGGCGAGGGCGCGACCTCGAGAACAGGAGAAAAAAATCATGAAGCGAGTTGTTTATCCGTTCCAGATGTTGGCCTGCATGCTCTTGCTGCTGGCCGTTGCCTGCGCCCCGAACCCTGCCGACAACGCCAGCGAGGCGAAGGTCGAGGAGCCGGCGGCCCAGGAAGGCAGAGAGATGGCGATGGAGACCGAGACCGTCGCTGGCTATCTCATCGACCAGGAAGCCTCTTCCATCGAGTGGGTCGGCTCCAAGGTGACCGGCAGCCACGATGGCGGCTTCAACCAGTTCGAGGGCACCGTCGAGGTGGTCAACGGAACCCCCGAGGGCACCACCGTCGACGTCACCATCGACAACACCTCCCTGTGGTCGGACAACGAGGACCTCACCGGTCACCTCAAGAGCGCCGACTTCTTCGACGTCGAGAATTTCCCCACCTCCACCTTCACCAGCACCAAGGTGGTTCCCAGCGACACCGCCGGCGAGTATGAGGTCACCGGCAACCTGACCCTCCACGGGGTCACCAAGCAGATCACCTTCCCGGCCACCATCGAGGTCAGCGAGGACCAGGTCACCGCGCAGGCTGAGTTCTTCATCAAGCGCTTCGACTTCGGCATCGAGTACCCCGGCCGTCAGGACGACCTGATCCGCGACGAGGTGGTGATCAAGCTCAACATCGTCGCCACCGGCGGCGGCGAGGGCGAGATGGTGATCGAAGAGGACGACATGGAAGGCGATTCCATGGAAACGGACTCCATGGACGAGGAAGGTACCGCGGACCACGGCTGAGGCCGGAGATCCGTCTTTGCCCGTCAGCGGCCTCGGACGTTGCCCGGTCGACGGGCGACGCTCGGGGCCGCTGTTGTTAGCAGACCCCTTGACTTGAAATCGACTCAATTGGAATCGAGGCGACTATGCCCTCCTTCGACATCGTGGTTCAGAACGACCTGCAGGAAGTGGACAACGCGGTCAACCAGGCGCGCAAAGAGATTTCCCAGCGCTACGACTTCCGCGGCAGCAAGAGCAGCATCGACTGGGACAAAGAGCAAACCTTCACCCTGGTGGGGGACGACGAGTACAAGCTCGGCGCCGTCCTCGACGTGCTCAAGTCCAAGCTGGTGCGGCGAGGTGTTTCGGTGCGCAACCTGGAAAGCGGAGCGGTGGAGCCCGCGGCGGACAGCACCGTGCGGCAGAAGCTGACCCTGCAGAGCGGCATCCCCATGGACAAGGCCAAGGCCATTGTGAAATCCATCAAGGGCCTCAAACTCAAGGTGCAGGCCCAGATCATGGACGATCAGGTACGGGTCACCGGCAAGAAGCGGGACGACCTGCAGGCGGTGATCCAGCATGCCAAGGGGCAGGACGTGGGCCTGGAGCTGGAATTCGTCAACTTCCGGGACTGATTCGTTCCGCAAGTGGCCTCTTCCTCGACGGGCCCGCTGCCTACTAGTCGGCTGCTTCCGATGGAGCCCTGCATCCCCTCATGATCGACATCGCTCTCTTCGCACTGCTCGGTGCCGGTCTCGCGGCTCTGGCCTACGCCGGCCTGTGGTGGACCGTCCGCCTGCTGGCGGATAGCTCTCGGCCGCTGCTGCTCATCGCCATGAGCTGGATGCTCCGGGCCCTTCCGGTGCTGGGGGCGGCGGTGTGGCTGATGCTCCAGGGCCGCTGGGCTGAGCTCTTCGCCACCGTAGGAGGCTTCATCGTCGCCCGGCTGGCCTTGACCCTGATCTACGGCGGCGTGCCGGGCCTCCGTCGCTAAAGAAGCGGGTGGCGGACCAGAGCGGCCGCTGACGAGGCATGGCTGGCGAGCTCAGGCCCGGCGAGCTCAGGCCTGGCGAGACCGGGCCAGCTCAGTCCGGGAAGGGCGCCGGGTCGATGCCCGGGATCACCTTCAGAGCATTCTTGTAGTACAGCTTCTTGAGAACCTCGTCCGGCAGGTCGAGGCCGTACATGCGCCAGAAGGCGTGGCGCCGGCGGTAGTAGGGGAAATACTCGTCGTCGGTCTCCAGCACCCGGAAGTAGGTGTGGTACTCCTCGGGATTCCAGCTGTCCTTTCCGAACATCACCCGGTCCTGATACTCCGTGAGGAATTGACGGGCGAAACGCGGCTGGCGGCCGAGCTCGGCGAGGACGGCGCCGATCTCCGTGTAGACGTTGGGTAGCTCGTCCAGCAGCTCGCCGAGCTTGGCCAGGTCGTTGCCCAGCCACCCCAGGTGGGCGTTGATGAAGACGGTCTCGGGGTGGCGGCGGAAGAGGTTGTGCTGCTCGCCCATGATCTCTTCCCAGGACGGATAGACCGCCGGGTCGCGATACCGATTGGGCCGCTCCAGTAGCTCCAACAGCCGCTCGTTCTGGTCGTCCTTGGGCATCCAGAAGGGCGCCGGCTCGCCGGTGTGGATGAGCACCGGAATCCCCAGCTCGCCGCATTTGGCCCAGATGGGGTCGAGGCGCGGGTCGTCGGTGGGGATGCGCTTTCCGTCCACATCCTCGGTGGTCAGCCCCAGCCCTTTGTAGATCTTGAGCCCGGCGGCCCCGGCGGCTACGTCCTTCTCCAGCTGCGCCACCGCCGCCTCCGCCCAGCCCTCGGAACCGACGCCGCTGAAGTCGACGTTGGTGAAGACCACGAAGCGCCCCGGTGCCTCCTCCCGCGCCTTCTCGATCGCCCGACCCAGGTACTCCGGCTCCTGGAAACCGAAGGAAAAGCTACCGTCGGGCTGCTCGATGCGCCGGAATCCCCGCCCGCTGAGATTGACCATCACCTCCATATTGAGCTCGTCCATGGCCGCCACCAGCTCGCCGAGGTCCTGCTCGGGCATCCGCGACTGGTGGTTGTGGACGTCGATGAAGGGGTACTTGGCCCGGGTGACGGGCGTTTCCGGCACCACCAGCGTCGACGGCGGGTCGTAGGCATAGAAGGCCGGCACGTCTACCCCCTCGGTGGTCAAATCCTCCGCCCGCGGCTGGGCATTTGCTGAGCTCGCAGCCAACACCATCAGCCCCGCCACCGCGGCGCAACAGAGGACGAAGAGGAGCGGGCGGCGAAAGGCGTGGGCTAGGTAGGGGACTGAGCTCATGGTGCGGGTCTCCGAGGGGGATGGTTTCGAGGTGCGCAATGGGGATACGGTGTCCTGCGCCGGATGGTTCAGAGTCCTGGAAGCATAGCGCTCCGTCTCGCTGCGGCCCAAGGTCTGGCGATGACCAGTCTGGCGATGACCAGTCTGGCGATGACAGGTCCGGCCAAGATCGGATTCCCATCGACTCAATCTTCACATCTGCTAGGATCCGTCCTTCCGCCCCGGTTCCAGGAGCGGTGGCCCCGCGGAGATCCCCATGAGCAAATTCGAAGACGAGATTCATTCCCGGCGCACCTTCGCCATCATTTCCCACCCCGACGCCGGTAAGACCACCCTGACGGAGAAGCTGCTGCTCTTCGGCGGAGCCATCCAGATGGCGGGAGCGGTGAAGGCGCGGGGCGAGCGGCGGCGGGCGCGCTCCGACTGGATGAAGGTGGAGCAGGAGCGGGGCATCTCCGTCACCGCCTCGGTGATGACCTACGAATACCGCGGCTGCACCTTCAACCTCCTCGACACCCCCGGTCACGAGGACTTCAGCGAGGACACCTACCGCACCCTCACCGCCGTCGACTCCGCCGTCATGGTCCTCGATGGTGCCAAGGGTATCGAGACCCAGACCCGCAAGCTCTTCGAAGTGTGCCGCATGCGGGACGTGCCCATCATCACCTTCATCAACAAGCTCGATCGCGAGTGCAAGGATCCCTTCGAGCTCCTGGACGAGATCGAGGACACTCTGCAGCTGGAGGTGGCGCCGGCGGATTGGCCCATCGGCATGGGGCAGCGCTTCCTGGGCTGCTACGACCTGATCCACGATCGCCTGCTCAAGATGGAGCGGGGCAAGGGCGAGATCGCCGCGCCGGCCACCGAATGCCAGGGGCTGGACGATCCCAAGCTCGACGAGCTGCTGCCGGAGTCGGCGGTGGCGGAGCTGCGGGAGGAGGTCGAGATGGTGCGGGGGCTGTGTCCCAGCTTCGATCTCCAGGCCTATCGGGAGGGCAACCTCACCCCCGTCTTCTTCGGCAGCGCGATCCAGAACTTCGGCGTCCGGGAGCTCCTCGACGGCCTGGTGAACTGGGCTCCGCCGCCGCGGCCGCAGCCGGCAGCGGAGCGGGAAGTGGATCCGCTGGAGAAGGCCCTCACCGGTTTCGTATTCAAAATCCAGGCGAATATGGACCCCAAGCACCGGGACCGCATCGCCTTCCTGCGCCTATGCTCCGGTCGTTTCGAGCGCGGCATGAAGGTCCAGCACACCCGCAGCGGCAAGCAGATCAAGCTGCACAACCCGGTGCTCTTCCTGGCGCGGGATCGGGAGCTGGCGGAGGAAGCCTACGCCGGCGACATCATCGGCATTCCCAACCACGGCACCCTGCGCATCGGTGACTCCCTCACCGAGGGCGAGGAGCTGCGCTTCACCGGTATCCCCAGCTTTGCGCCGGAGTTTCTGCGCAAAGTGCGGCCGCTGGATCCCCTGCGGGCCAAGCACCTGGGCCGCGCCCTCACCCAGCTGGCGGAGGAGGGAGCCGCCCAGGCCTTCAAGACCCGCCTCGGCGGCGAGTGGATCGTCGGCGTCGCCGGCGCCCTGCAATTCGACGTGTTGGCGGACCGCATCCGCACCGAATACGACCTGGAGGTCCAGTTCACCTCCACCGCCGTCTACGCCGCCCGCTGGGTGGAGGCCGACGACCCCCGCACCCTCAAGGCCTTCACCGACAAGAATCAGGCGGCCCTGGCGGAGGACCACAACGGGCACCCGGTCTTCTTGGCGCGCAACGACTGGCATCTCACCACCACGGTGGACGACAACCCCGCCATTCGCTTCCGCAAGACCAAAGAGCAGGTTCAGTAGCCGATTTCACGACTCGCTGCAGTCACCACCCGAGTTTTGGATCTGAGCGAGTAGGGTGGGCGCCAGCCCACCATCGCAACGATCCGGTGCCCGTCTCGGCAGCCTGCTTTCGCCGCTTCCTCAGCTCTCGGAAGCGGCAGCCTCCAGCGATAGTTTCGCCTGCCCTTCCCGCAGCAGGAAGTGGCGGTAGATCCAGAAATTCGACAGGCAGAGCAGCGGCAGGGTGAAGGCACCGAAGAAGGGCACCGGCTGCAGGCAGATGAGCACCAGATTGATGCCCCGCACCAGCCAGCGGCTGAAGAAGCGGGTGGAGCGGGGCAGATAGCGTCGTAGGCTGGAGATCAGCGACAGCCGATAGTAGAGGATCCCCGGGATCAGGCCTACCAGCGGGATAGCCCCCAGGACCAGCAGGATCAGCAGCGCCCGCGGCAGCGTGCCCTGGAGGCATTGCACGTAGGCTTCCAGCTCGCCGCGGTGGGCGAAGCACGGGCTGTGGCATAGCTGGCATTGGAGATCCAGCTGCCGCCCCCGCAGCCGCTCTCCGCAATGATGGCAACGCTTCTGCGCCCGCAGCTGGAATCGGTGGGCTTCCAGATCCGTCGCCACGGCTTGGCGCACCGTCCCCATCCAGCCCACTTGCCGGACCTCGGTCCGGGGCTGGTTGCACTGCGCGCAGTGGATGCCGCAGGGAGAGTTGGGGCTGGCGCAAGTGGGGCAGGGGACCTTCTGCTTCTCCTCCCGATGCTCGAGATATTTGCGCAGTAGATAGAGCCCCAGCACCGTGACGCCGGTCACCGCCAGCGCCGCCATGGGCAGGATCACCACGAAGAGCACGCCGACGAAGCCGATGCCGTCCTCCATCCAGCTCAGGAGTTTCTGAAGCCCCAGGTCGTCGTCCTCGTCCATCTCCATCAGGAAGCCGTAGATGGCGTTGCGCAGGGTGGCCAAGAACCAGACTGTGGCACCGGCGCTGAGGGCCCAGAAGTGGGCGAAGGAGAGGTCGCCCAAGAGACCCGCCTGGGCCAGCGGCGCCGCCAGCTGGGACGGCTCCGCGGAGGCCAGCACCAGGCACAGGCTGAGGGCCGCCAGGCCCTTGAGCTGGCTGTCGGTGAGGGAGAGCAGCTCCCGCAGATCGGGGTTCTTGTTGAGCAGGATCTCGAGGACGGTGAAGCCGCCGAGGATCCACAGCACCGTGTTGGAGGTGGTCCAGGCGGGCACCGCTTCGAGCAGCTGAATCCCCATCACGTCCTGGGCCAGAAAGCCCATGTCCGGACCGAAGCGGGCGGTGAGGGCGGTGGCGAAGAGGGGGATGAAGGCCCGGGAGGTGAAGTAGGGAATCAATCCCAGAGTGGTGATGAAATAGGCCAGATCCATGGGGACTCTCCTCGTCGGGACCAGTGATCGCGATCCAGGGGCGGGGCTCGCACTGAGTTTCTCCTTCTCTTAGTTCCAGCGCAAAGCATTCGGCGGACGTCTCATTTTCCAGGGCTCATCACCGCGTGTCGTTATGATGCGAGAGCGAAATTGCAACTTGCTCTAAATAGGTATAGTGTCCTTAGTAACTATTCTTTATCTCTGCTTTGCGGGAGATATCAGGGCCTCGCGGCCCCTCTTGGCTTTGGGCGTGACCGCTCCGGCTTCGGGTGCATTGGCGTGGCCCTTCTTTGGACCCTCGAACGAGGAGGAGGACTACGATGAAGAAGCTCTTCTATGCCCTGGCCGTGTTGACGTTGGTGGCCGGATCCATGTCGGTGATGGCGGCGGAAGGAGCGGCAGCCCAATCCGCCGCTGCGACCCCTGACAGCCCCGCTTCTCAGCAATCTCTTTCCCAGCAAGCAGCCTCCCAGGAACCCATCGCCCAGGGCTCGATCTCCGGCAGTGCCGGCGGCGCCCAGGAGGCGGGGATCTTCTGCGCCATCACCTGTGACGACGGCACCGGTCTCGCCTACATCTGCAAGCTGGGCAGCTTCCCGGATTGTTGCCAGATTGGTGAGGACGCCTGCTGGTCCTACCACGGTGGCGTCGACGAGGGCTCCTGCTGGCAGGGCAGCGTCAACTACACCTGCGACGGCATCTGAGCTCCTAGCTTTCGGATTGGCCCCCGTCGGGCCTCCCAGAGAGGCTCGGTGGCGGCCTCCGGAGTTGGTATCTATTCAGTCCCATCTTCAAGGAGGTGCAGTGTGCGGAAGCTCTATTTAGCTCTGGCTTTAGTGGTGGTGGGGGCGGCGGCGTTGATGCTGGTCCTGGCGCCACCGGCGGTGCAGGCCAAGGCCCCGGGGGACGGTCCCTCGACCTCTGCGGGGAACGCCCAGGAGGCCGACGAGATCGTGTGTGACTTCCTATGCGAGGACGGCTACGGCTTCGGCTACTTCTGTCCCGACGAGACCTTCGGCGAGTGCTGCCAGGCCGGCGAGCAGGCCTGTGGGCTTCACGGTGGATTGGCGGACGGTATTTGCAGCAGAGGCCGTCTGGGCCTCGTCTGTGGCGGTATTTGAGCTCCCCGGATGAGCCGACGGAGCTCGGCTCATCCCGCGAGTAGAGCATTGCGGCCCCGCTGCCCGATGGTAGCGGGGCTGTTTTGTTGCAGCGCTAGATCAGAGCATTTCCTGGATGTACTTCTCCCGCGCCAGGCGCCAGAAGACCACCAGGAAAGCGGTGAGGGGGATGGCCAGGATCATGCCCGAGATGCCGCCCAGGGCTGAGCCCCAGAAGAACACCGCCACGATGATGGCCACCGGATGCAGACCGGTGCGGTCGCCCATGATCTTGGGAGTCAGGATGTAGCCCTCGATCATCTGCACGATGGTGAAGACCAGAAGTACCAGCCCCACTTTGAGCAATCCGCCGTCGTCCTGGAAATACGCCAAGGGTAGCGCCACTCCCAGACCGACGATGCTGCCCAGGTACGGGATGATGTTCAAGAAGCCCAGCACCAGCCCCAGGACGAAGCCGTATTTGAGCCCCACGATGGAGAAGCCGGCGGCGAAGAGCAGGCCCTGGAAGGTGGCCACCAGCAGCTGGCCGCGGAAGAAGGCGACGATGATGTTGACGAACTCCCGCACCAGGTAGATGACGTCGCGGCGGGTCTCCTGCTTGAGGAAGGGCAGCAAGGCCTCCGGATTGCGCGGCTTTTGCATTTCGGCGATGAGAAAGAAGGCGAAGTAGACCGGCAGCACCGCCCAGGCCAGCAGGGTGCCGATACTGCGCATCACAAAGGCGCCGAAGTCTGCGGCGCGGCTGCTCACCTCGCTCAGGCCCTGGAGCATGGCCTCCTGTTGGTTCTGCACCGCGCTTTGAATGCGCTGTCCCCAGGGGTTGTTCTGGAAGAAGTCCTGGATCTCCGGCAACCGTCGTTGGATCTCGGCGCGGACGTTCTCCCACCACGCCGGGACCTGCTTCACCAGCTCGGTGATCTGCTCCACCGCCAGGGCGCCGAAAAACCAGAAGAACGCCGTCAGCGGAATCAGCGCGGACAGAAAGACCACCGCCACCGCCACCGCCGTGGGCATGTGTAGCCGCCGGCGCAGCCATTCGAAGTAGGGATTGAACACCAGCGCCGCCACCGCCGCCACCGCCAGCGGCAGGAAGACATTGGAGAAGCGCTGGAAGAAGGCGCCGATGGCCCAGAAGAGCAGCCCGATGGAAGCGATGATCACCGCCGCGGCGAGCAGGGTGAGGGCAGTGCCGATGGCGTTCTTCTGGCGGTCGCTGAGATTCAGGGGCATAGGGTCCTCCTCGGGCGGCATCTGATGGAGAACGACGAGCTAACAGCCCGTGGTAAAAGTCGAGCCGCGCTACGAGCGGCCCTTTTTCGCCGAATCTTCGTTCGAAAACCTCGCCGATACCAGCATCGCCTGCGGTTTTCCGGCCTTGATTCGACGAAAAATTCCTCGCTCTCGCTGGCGTCTGACTTTTACCACGGGCTGCTAAATGGTGCTGGTGTTTCAGTTTCGAGGTACGGGGAAACTCTAGCACGCGTTGGAGTTGGGGCTCAGGCCTATGGCTGGATCTTCATGGCTGGGATTTTCAGAGCCCTCACCCTCATTCCCTCTCCCAGTCCTCCCGCCCCCCGACCGGGAGAGGGACGCCCCCGCCCATCCCTATAAAGCTCGGCTCGGTAATGTTCGTCCCGCTGCGGCTCGAATCGCTCAGGCTCGGCACGGTGCTGCTCGATGAGCTTCCCCCTCTACCGGGTGGTGGGTTGGGGGGCTGGGAGAGGGGGATCGAGGGGGTGAGGGTTCTTCCCTATACGACCACCGAACAACTGACCAAAACCCTACCGGGCTCCGTTCTCTGCCTCTGTAGCAGGCACCGGCACCTCCGCCGGCGGCGTGACGGAGCGGGGGAGCAGCACCCACAGGCGCCCCTGCTGGCGCATGCGGCCGGCGATCTCTTCGGCTTCGGCGCCGGGGCCCCAGAAGACGTCGCCGCGCACCGGGCCATGGATGGCGCCGCCGGTGTCCTGGGCGACCAGCAGGCGCTGGAGGGGCGGTCCTGAGGGCTCGGACTCCTCCTCGGCCTGCGGAGCCGCAGGGGTGGCCGAGGTGGAGGTGGGTGCGCCCTGGGGATAGGTGGAATCGAGCCACATGGGAACCCCCATGGCGTGGAAGCTGCGGTCCACCGCCAGGGATCGGCCGGGGGTCAGGGCGGTGCCCTCGCTACCCAGGGGGCCGGGGCCTTTGAGCTCGCGGAAGAAGATGTAGGAGGGGTTGGTGTGCAGCACCTGCCGCGCTTCCCGGGGGTTGTCGTGGAGCCAGGCGCGGATGGATTGCAGCGAGACCTCCTCCACCGCCAGCTCTCCCCGGGCCACCAACTCACGACCGATGGCGTAGTAGGGGTGACCGTTCTGGCCGGCGTAGCCCACCCGCATCACGCCCCCCTCCGCCAGCTCCACCCGGCCGGACCCCTGGATGTGGAGGAAGAAGGCCGCCACCGGGTCGTCCACCCACGCCAGCTCCAACCCCCGGCCGCCGAGGGCTCCGGCATCGATCTCTTGGCGGTCGTGGAAGGGCACCACCTTGCGCCCTTCCAGCCGTCCGGTGAGCCGCCGGCCGGCGAATTCCTCCCGGAAGCTGCCGAGGTCGATGCTCAACATGTCGTTGGGGCGGCGGTAGAGGGGCACGGTGTAGGCGCCCTGGCGCCGGCGGCTGCCGCGCAGCGTGGGCTCGTAATAGCCGGTGAACAGGCCCTGGCGGCTCTCCGGCCCCGCGCCGCCGGCTGTGGACCCGTCAGCTGCGGACCCGTCTGCTGCGGACCCGTCAGCTGTGGACCAAGGGCGCAGGCGTTGTTCCACCAGGGCGCGGAGGGCTGAGTGATCCCCGGCGCCGATCCTTCCGACGGCGCTGCAGAACGGCCGCCAATCTCCGGCGGTGCCGGCGACGCCGTCGGGGCCCAGGGGCCGAGGGGCGGGCAGTCGCAGCAGCCGGCGGCAGGAGGCTCGAAGGGCCGGCAGGGCCTCCGCGGCGGGGTCCTCCCGCCACCCCGGGAGCTGCTCGAAGCTCGCCGCCTCGAGGCGCAGCACCGGTTCCGCCTCGACGGGCACCGGCCGGGGCAGAGGCTCATGGCGTACTTCCACCGTCGGCGCCTCCGGCTGGCGAATCCACCAGAACAACAGCGCTCCGGCGGCGACGGTGGTGAGGAAGAAGGCGATGGCGAGGGGGCGCCAGATGCGGTGGGTGGAGTGGCGGCTCATGGAGTGGTCAAGAGTAGCAGCATCTGCTCTCTCCAGGGCGGGACTTTCGGAGGCTGGTAGAGTCCCGCCGGGAGGCACTTTTTCAATGCTCGGAACCAAGACTCTGGCGCGCCTCGAACACCATCTGCGGCCGCTCCTGGTGCGGCTGCCGACGCCGCTGGCGGTGGACCTCTATTCCCGCGGCCGGGAGCGCTTCCTCTCCGCCTTCGTGCGCCGCCGGCCGCCGCAGATCCCGGAGCCCTACGGGCAGACTCCTGCCCAGCTTGCCACCGAGCTTTGGGGAGTGACCTTCCCGTCGCCCCTGGGCAACGCCGCCGGGATGTTCAAGGATGGCCAGGGGTATGAGGTGGTGGCGGGGCAGGGAGCGGGCTTCTTCCTCGCCGGCACCACCACCGCCCTGCCCCGGGGCGGCAACCGCAAGGGGCACCATCGGCGGCCCTTCGCTCCCTACCCGCGCTCCGGTGCCGCTTCCAACTGGCTCGGCTTGCCCAACCCCGGCGATCTCGCCGTAGCGCGGCTGCTGAAGGGTTTGGACCGGCGACCGGGATGCCCCGTGGGGGCGAGCCTGGGAGCGCCGCCGGAGCTCGACGAAGCACCGGCGCTGGAAGCCTTGGCGCGGGGGATGAAGGCCTATGCCGAAGCCGCGGTGGACTTCCTGGAAGTCAACGAGAGCTGCCCCAACACCGAAGCGGTGGAGGCCGGCGACGGGAATCTCGGGGCGATGGGGCGGCGCCTGGCGAGGCTTCGAGAGCATTTCCCCGCAGGATCCGGACAGCCGCCGGTGGTGGTGAAGCTCTCCTGCGATCTGGCGCCGGCGCTGGTGCCGCGGGTCCTGGATCTGCTCTTCGAGCACGGCTACGACGGCGTCAACTTCGGCAATACCTCCACCGACTATGCCGCCCACCGCCAGCACATCGCGCCGGAGGAGCAGGCCCTCTACCGCTACTTCACTCATCATTTCGGCGGCGGCGTCAGCGGCCGGCCGTTGAAGGAGGCTTCTCTGCGGCTGGTGTCGGCGGCGGCGGAGCACCGAGAGCGCTGTGGCCTGGGGCGGGAATTCCACATCGTGCGTACCGGTGGCGTGGAGGACGCCCAGGACGTGCGGCGTTCCCTCGACGCGGGAGCCTCGTTGGTGCAGTGGTACACGGCCTACTTCGAGGCCTTCGCGCTTCACGGCGACGAGCTCTACCGGAATCTCTACGCGGATCTGCTGCGGACTGAGACTTGAGGGAGAGGCAGGGCTGAGGGAGAGGAGGCGGAGCAGGTGCCGGCTCCCTCGCCCGCGGACGCGGAGCGACAGGAGCCGGCAGCCGCTAGCGAATCAGTTCTTGGCGGGGTATTTCTTGTCGAGGATCTTGTTCCACTCGGCGAGCTGTTCCTGATTCTTCTCCATCAGCTCCGCGGTCTCGCCCTCGATGGTGACCTTGACCATCTTGTCGCCCTGGCGGATGGCGTCCACCACGTCCTGGCCGCTCTCCACCTTGCCGAAGACCGAGTGCCGGCCGTCGAGGTGCGGGGTGGCGTTGTGGGTGATGAAGAACTGGCTGCCGTTGGTGCCGGGGCCGGCGTTGGCCATGGACAGGATGCCGGGGCCGTCGTGCTTGAGCTCCGGAGAGAACTCGTCCTGGAAGCGGTAGCCCGGGCCGCCGCTGCCGGAGCCGGTGGGATCGCCGCCCTGGATCACGAAGTTGGGCACCACGCGGTGGAAGACCACGCCGTCGTAGTAACCGCGCTGCGCCAGGTTGACGAAGTTGGCGACGGTGAGGGGGGCTTGGTCGGGGAAGAGGGCGATGCGGATGTCGCCCTTGTCGGTTTTGATGGTTGCGTGCAGGTTGCTCATGGGACCTTTCTGTTCGGTTGTGGCCATTTCGGACGAGGCCTCCTCGGAGGAGGGAGTTTCAGAACCGTCCTGCAGGTTTGCGGGGACAGCTCCGGCTGGCGCTGCCAGCATCACAACGGAAAGAGCCAGCAGGGTGAGGGCGGTAGTAGACCAGGCCAGGCGCATCCGTTTCATCGCGTCAGATTCTCCTCTTGGGATCGGGCCGTTTGGGTTGGGCCTCTTCGGGTTGACTCAATCGAGTAGTCTTGCCTCGGCAAGCCTGACAAGGCTGACCGGCGTCCAGTATCTCTAGCAGAATTCACGCACCTGGTCAAAGATCTGTCTCCCTGGGGCGTGTTCGGACCTGACGCTGGCTGGAAGAAGCTGAGGGCTCGTGTTTCCTACTCGTGAGCACTGGGAAGCTGGTCACCCCCGCGTTCGCGGGAATGACGAAAGGAATGACGGAGAGGGTGAGGGTAGTGGGAAAGGATGTTGATCTCGGCACCTCCGCCCGGGGATCCAATCCCCGGGCTACTCAAACGCCGCCAGCTTCGCTGGCTCCGGAGGGGAGGCTATAGGTGAGTAGGCTCTGGGAGCCGGATTCATCCGGCGGTGTCCTGGGTAGCCCCGGGATTGATCCCGGGGCGGGGCTCAGGCGGTGGCGGAGCTAGTTTGAATCCACTCAGGCCTCGGCCCTGCTCGCCACTGACAGTGTTACCATCGCCGCCGACGGGCGACCGAATCATGAAGATCCATCCGAATTTCAGCTCTCGCAACGCCATCGGTGCCGGTGACGAGCTCCCACGGCTTGGCCTCCGGAAGGCCCTCGGCCCCCTGGCGCTGGCGTTGATCTTGGGGCTGATGCTGGCCTGCGGCGGGGCTCCGGCGACGGAGGGCTCCGGCGATGGCGAAGATTCCTCCCCTAGCCCGGAAGCCAGTCTGGAGGCCCAGCTGGAAGACTGCCAGCTGACCTCCCCGGGTTCTCCCGCCACCCTCGACGCCCGCTGCGGCACGCTGGAGGTGCCGGAGAATCGCGCGGTCGAGAACGGACGCATCCTGGACCTGTACTTCGCCGTGTTGCCGGCGGTGAGCCGGACGGCGGAGGAGGACGCGGTGGTCTTCCTCGCCGGCGGTCCGGGGCAAGCTTCTACGGAGACCTATCTGCAGGTGTCGCCGGCCATCGGCCCCCTCAACCACGACCGGCCGATTCTGCTCATGGACCAGCGGGGCACCGGCTCCTCCCATGCCCTGGAGTGCCCGGGGTTGGCGATGGAGGAGAGCCTGGAGATGCCGGACGACGACGAGCTCAAGGCGCTGGTTCAGGAGTGCGTGGAGGAGTTGAGCCAGGACGCCGACCCGCGCCAATACACCACCGAAGCCGCCGCTCGGGATCTGGAAGCCTTGCGAGAGGCTTTGGGCTACCCCCAGCTGAATCTCTACGGCGTTTCCTACGGCACTCGCCTGGCGCTGGCCTATGCCGACCTCTTCCCGCAGCGGGTGCGCACGCTGGTGCTGGACGGCGTGGTGCCCCACGACGTGGCCCTGGGAGAAACCCTGGCCCGGGACGCTCAGAACGCCCTGGAATTGATCTTCCAGCGCTGTGCCGACGACGAGGCCTGTGGCGAGGCCTTCCCCGACCTGCAGCAGAAGCTCGACGGTTTGATGGCGTCGCTGGCGGAAGACCCCCGGCCGGTGCGGCTGGATCATCCGCGCACCGGTGCGTCGGTGGAGCTGACCTTCAACGAGGAAACCCTGGCGGGAGGCCTGCGCCTCCTCACCTACGCGCCGGAGACCGCGGCACTGGTGCCGTTGCTGATCACCGACGCGGTGGAGAACGACGATCTGCGGCGGCTGGCGGCTTTGGCCCTCACCGTCGGCGACGGCGTGGGGTCGCAGATCAGCGCCGGGCTGTCCTACTCCGTGACCTGCGCCGAGGACGTGCCCTTCGTCGACGTCGAGGCCTCCGCGGAGGCGAGCCGGGGCACCTACCTGGGGGAGAGCTTCTTCGACAGCCTGCAGGAGATCTGCAGCGTCTGGCCCTACGCCGAGTTGCCGGCGACGGTGCGATCGGCGGTGCGTTCGGACGTACCTTCGCTGCTACTCTCCGGCGAGGCGGATCCGGTGACGCCGCCGGCCTTCGCCGAGCGCACGGCGCAGACCCTGAGCAACAGCTTGACGGTGGTGGCGCCGGGGCTGGGGCACAACGTCATCCTGCGCGGGTGCTTGCCCCAGCAGGTGCAGGCCTTCATCGAGGCGGGATCGCTGGAGGCGGTGGACGCCGAGTGTGTCGAGGCCATCGAAGCCGCTCCCTTCTTCCTCAATTTTTCGGGGCCGCGGCCGTGACGCCGGTGGGGGATCGATCATGATCGCAGTGGACGGGCTGACCAAGCGCTTCGGCGAGGTGCAGGCCCTGGCGGGGGTCTCCTTCCAGGTGCCGGAGGGATCCATCACCGGGCTGCTGGGACCCAACGGCGCCGGCAAGACCACCACCCTACGCATCCTCTACACCGCCCTGGAACCGGACGAGGGCCGGGCCACCGTCGACGACTTCGACACCCAGCGCCAGGCGTTGGAAGTGCGGCGGCGCATCGGAGTGTTGCCGGCGGACGGGCGCGGTCTCTATCCACGGCTGACCTCGCGGGAGAATGTGCGCTACTTCGGCCGTCTCCACGGTCTTCAGGGAGAAGCCCTGGAGGCCAATATCGAGCGCTTGGTGGGGTGGCTCGACATGCAGGACATCATCGATCGCCGCACCGAGGGTTTTTCCACCGGCCAGCAGCTGAAGGTGGCCATCGCCCGGGCGCTGGTCCACGATCCCCGCAACGTGCTGCTGGACGAACCCACCAGCGGTCTCGACGTCATGGCCACCCGGGCCATGCGGGACTTCGTTCGCCGGCTGCGGGACGACGGCCGCTCGGTGCTCTTCTCCAGCCACGTGATGCAGGAGGTGGCGGCGCTGTGTGACCGCATCGTCATCGTCGGCGAAGGCCGGGTGTTGAGCCGGGGCACTCCCGACGAGCTGCTGGAGACCACCGGAGAGAGCAGCCTGGAGGACGCCTTCGTCGCCACCCTGGGCACCACCGAGGGCTTGGAATGAGTTGGCGGGCAGCATGGGTCGTCGCCACCAAGGAGGTGGTGGACAATGTGCGGGATCGCCGCACCCTCCTCGCCTCCTTGCTCTATCCGCTCCTCGGGCCGGTGCTGCTGGTGGTGCTCCTGGGGGTGACGGTCAATTCCATGACCGAGCGGGCGGAGAAGCCGCTGGAGCTGCCGGTGGTGGGAGCGGAACACGCCGAATCCTTGATCGGGTTCTTGGAGCAGCATCGGGTGGAGATCCAGCCGCCGCCGGAGGACCCGGAGGCCGCGGTGCGGGCCGGGGATCTGGAGGTGGTGTTGGTGGTGGGGTCGGACTTCGGCGAGGCCTTCGAGGCCGGCCGGCCGGCGCCGTTGACGCTGATCTTCGACGAGTCTCGGACTACCGCCGGGGTCAATATTCGCCGGGCGCAGGGGCTCCTGGACGGCTACGGCCGCCAGATCGCCAATCTGCGGCTGCTGGCCCGGGGGGTGGATCCTCAGGTCATCGAGCCCCTGCAAGTGGTGCGGCGCAGCGTCGCCACCGCCCAGGGCCGCGGCGCCAGCTTGCTGGGCATGGCGCCGTACTTCATCATCTTCGCCATCTTCATCGGCGGCATGTACCTCGCCATCGACACCACCGCCGGCGAGCGGGAGCGGCGCTCCCTGGAGCCGCTGCTGATCAACCCGGTGCCCCGCTGGCAGATCGTCCTGGGCAAATACGCCGCCACCCTGGTGTTCACCGCCGTGGCGGTGATCGAGACCCTGGCGGGTTTCGCCGTGGCGCTCAATTATCTGCCGCTGGAAGATTTCCTCGGCGCCCGCTTCGCCCTCGGCGCCGGTGCTTTGGGGACCATCTTCCTCATCACCGTGCCCATGATGCTGCTGGCGGCGGCCCTCCAGCTGGTCATCGCCACCTTCACCCGCAGCTTCAAGGAGGCGCAGAACTATCTCTCCATGCTGCCGCTGGTGCCGGCGCTGCCGGGGCTCTTCTTGGTCTTCCTGCCGGTGAAGGCCAAGCTGTGGATGATGATGATCCCCACCTTCGGCCAGCAGCTGCTGATCCAACAGCTGATGCGCGGCGAGGCCATCGACCTCTTCCACACTGCCGTCTCGGCCCTCATGACCCTGCTGGCGGCGGCGGCGCTGCTGGCGGTGGCGATGCGCCTCTATCGCTCCGAGCGGGTGATTTTCGGCGGCTGACGCTGACGCAGGAATGTCTTCAAATCTGACCCCCACGAGGGGTTGAAACCCCTCGCTACTGCATATCGGCCCTGACGGGGCGACACCCCCACCCTCTCCAAGAGCTCTATCCAAGTACGGAGGGAGCGCCGGCTTGTCGCCGGCTCCGGGGTGACGACGCCCAGTCTCGCCCCGCTGGGGCCTCGGCTGACACCCCCTGACACTGTCCGACCCTTGCTGACACCCACCGACACCCACCGACACCCCTGCTGACACCCCTTCGGCATCCTGGACGTCCGGAACCCAAAAGTCGTGCGAATGGATCCTAAGTCTCCTGTTTGCAATCACTTGTGGGTCCTTGCGGAGGGTTGGCACGGAGCGTGCTCTATAGACAAGTGATCGCGATAACGACAACAGCGATCTCGAGAGGACCGGGCGGGCTCGCCGACGGTGGCTCGGGCTGGACGACGAACCCTCCCGGTCCTCGATTTTCAAGACTTGGTCGACATCGACCCGAACGCCCTCGCAGAAACCTTGCGAATCGGCGCCCGGACCACCAACCACCCGATGCTCGACGGCAGACGCCCCGGCTTGACCGCCGGGGATTTTCTTATGCCCTGAAGGTGCAGAGGCGCAGCGTGTTGAGCGTGCCCTGGGCTGATAGAATCGCCCAAATGGCCGACGACAGTCAGACGCGGACGGCCCATTCCCTGGTCGAGCCGGGGCAGTGGGGCAGCGAGCGCTTACGGCGATCCCGTCCACCGGTACCGGCGCTGACGGTGCTCTACCATCCCCAGGCGTCGCGGGTAGGGGAGCGGTGCCTGTTGTCGGCGCTGTCCTCGCAGCGCTCGGTGCGGCTGGCGCGCATGGAGCCCTTCTTCAGCCAACCCTCCGTCCAGCCGGCGGGCCAGCCTAGCCGCGCTCCCCAGCGACCGCTGGAAGACCTCTACATCAGCCGCACACCCTTGCGTCTGCTGCCCCAATCCGGCGGCTGGCTGCGCTTGGAGAAGGGCGAGAGCCGCACGCCCCTGGAGATCGACGGGGTGCCGGTGGAACATCAGGTCGAGCTTTCGCCGGCGCAGCTGGAGTCTGGGGTGATCTTGATGCTGGCGCGCCGGGTAGTGCTGGTGCTGCACCTCTACCAGCCCGAGGACGACCCGCCTCCCCGACACCCCGCGCTGGTGGGGGAGAGCTCCGCCATGATGCAGGTGCGGCAGGACATCCAGCGGGTGGCGGATCTCGACGTCCCGGTGCTGGTGCGGGGGGAGACCGGAACCGGCAAGGAGCTGGTGGCTCGGGCCATCCACGACGCCAGCCAGCGGCGCCGGGAACCGTACTTAGCGGTGAACATCGGTGCCGTGCCCGCCTCCCTGGCGGCTTCCGAGCTCTTCGGAGCGGTGAAGGGGGCCTTCACCGGCTCGGTGAAGCCCAGCGCCGGCTATTTCCAGCGCGCCGAGGCCGGCACCCTCTTCCTCGACGAAGTGGGGGAGACGCCGCCGGAGGTCCAGGTGGCTCTGCTGCGAGTGCTGGAGACCGGGGAAATCCAGCGGGTAGGCAGCGCCCAGGCGCAGAAGGTCAACGTCCGGCTGCTCGCCGCCACCGATGCGGACCTGGAAGCGGCCATCGAATCCGGAGGCTTCAAGGCGCCGCTGCTGCACCGTCTGTGCGGCTTCGAGATCGTCCTGCCGCCGCTGCGCCGGCGCCGGGACGACTTCGGCCGGCTCTTCTTCCACTTCCTGCGCCGGGAGCTGCGGGAGGTCGGGGAGGAGCATCGGCTGGAAGCGGAGCTGGGCGGCCGCGATCCCTGGCTGCCGGCGTCCTTGGTGGCGGGGCTGGCGATGCAGGGGTGGCCGGGCAACGTGCGCCAGCTGCGCAATGTGGTGCGCCAGATGGTCATCGGCAGCCGTGGCGGTGACCGGCTGATGGTGGGGCCGCAGGTCGAGCGCATGCTGCGCTCCGGCAACGCCCGAGGTTTTTCGCCACCGCCTCGGACCTCGTCGGAGGGCGCGGGCGCGGCGGGCTCGGTGGGCGCTCAAGACACTCCGAGGCCTCCTTCCCGGGAGGACCTCCGGGAGGAGTCCCGAGAGGTGCCCCGAGAGCCTGCGGCGAAGAGTCATCGCTCGCCGTCGGACGTTGGGGACGAGGAGCTCGTGGCGGCCCTCAAGGCCCACCGCTGGAAGCTCAAACCCACCGCCCGGGCCCTGGGGCTGGCCCGTTCGTCCCTCTACATGCTGGTGGACCGCCACCCGAGTATCCGCAAGGCTTCGGAGCTCAGCCGGGAGGAGATCGAAGCCTGCCGGCAAGAGTGCGGCGGCGACCTGGAGGCCATGGTGGATCGCCTGGAAGTCTCCGCCGCCGGGCTGCGCCAGCGGCTGCGGGAGCTCAACGGTTAGGGCTCGCGGCAACTTTGCGCCTGGAGAGCCGTATTTAGGCTGCGGGGTTGCCGTATCTTGTTCAGCTACGACGCCCATAGTAGGCTGTTGATCCACATCTAGAGCGCCCACCGGCGCCGATCGATTGGAAGAGGTGATCTCCATGCGCAACCGACTCTCTCCCCTGAATACAAGATTCTTCCGCTGGCTCGACCTGCCGCCGGCGATTCCGGCGCTGCTCGTCTTGGCTCTGGTGGCCCTGGCTTCGAGCCTGGTCGCTGGTCCAGCTTTCGCCGAATCCGAACCGGCCGAATCCGAACCGGCCGAAACTGGGCAGTGGGCTCAATGGCGGGGACCTGACGGCACCGGCGTGTCGCCTCAGACCGGCCTCATCGACAGCTGGAATCTGGAGGGCGAGAACCTGGTCTGGCGGGCCGACTTCACCGGCCGCTCGACGCCGGTGGCCTTCGACGGCCGGGTGTGCGCCAACGGCCGCCGCGGCACTGACGTGGAGCGCCAGGCGGTGGTGGCGTGCTGGGACGCCGGCACCGGCGAGCTGCTGTGGGAGCGGCGATTCAACATCTTCCTCACCACCGTGCCGTTCAATCGGGTGGGCTGGGGCAATCCGGCGGGAGATCCGGAGACCGGCTACCTCTACGTGCACACGGTGGACGGCAAGCTGCTGGCCCTCGACCGGGACGGCGAGACCGTGTGGTCCTGGCGCCTGGGGGAGGACGTGGGACGCTTCTCCGGCTACGGCGGCCGCACCCACACGCCGTTGATCGACGGCGATCAGCTGATCCTCAGCGTGATCAACAGCAATTGGGGCGACCAGGGCGCACCGCGGCACCGCTACTTCTCCTTCGACAAGCGCACCGGTGAGGTGCAGTGGGTCTCCACCCCCGGCGGTGGTCCGGCGGATCTCAACACGCACTCGACGCCGGTGATCACCGAGATCGACGGCCAGCGGCTGATCATCGGTGGCAACGCCGACGGCGGCATCTACGCCGTCAAGGCCGGTACCGGCGAGAAGGTCTGGGGCTTCAACCTCAGCAAGCGCGGCATCAACGCCTCGGTGGTGGTGGACGGCAGCCGCGTCTACGCCGCCCACAGCGAGGAGAACGTGGACGAGGGCACCATGGGCCGGGTGGTGGCCATCGACGGCACCGGCAGCGGGGACATCACCGGCAGTCACGAGCTGTGGCGCGCCGCCATCGGCGCCGGCTACGCTTCGCCGACCCTGCACGAAGGCGTGCTCTACGTGGCGGACAACTCCGCCAACATCCATGCCCTCAACGCCGCCGACGGCAAGGCTCTGTGGGAGAGCAATTACGGCAACGTCGGCAAGGGCTCGCCGGTGTGGGCCGACGGCAAGCTCTACGTCACCGAGGTCAACGGCAACTTCGTGATTCTCAAGGTCGGCCCCGACGGCGCCACCAAGCTCGATGAGGAGCACATCGAGATGCCCGGCGGGCGCTACGCGGAGATCTACTCCTCGCCGGCCATCGCCTACGACCGCATCTACTTCACCACCGAGAACGGCATCTTCGCCCTGGGGGACAAGGACGCCCCCTTCGAGGCCGAGGATGCTCCGGCGCCGCCCAGGCCCGCCAAGGCACCGGCGGACGCCGAAGCGGCGGTGTTGCAGGTGGTGCCGGCGGAGCTGATTCTGCGACCCGGTGAGAGCCAAGACTTTACCGCCCGGGTCTTCGACGCCAAGGGCCGGTTGATCAAGGAAGTGGACGCGAAGTGGTCCCTGGCGGGGCTCCAGGGCAAGGTCGCCGACGACGGCACCTTCCAGCCCGATGCCGCCGCCGGCAGCCAGGCGGGGAAGGTCCAGGCCACCTTCGGCGGTCTCACCGCCAGCGCCCGAGTGCGCATCGGCGGGGACCTGCCGCTGGCGGAGAATTTCGACTCCCTCGAGCCCGGCGGCAAGCGTTCCTATTGGATCGGCTCGGGCAAATTCGAGGTGGTGGAGCGGGACGGCGAGATGATGCTGATGAAGCCGCCGTCAGACCGCGGCATCCATCGCCATCACATGCTCATCGGCCGTTCGGACCTCGACAACTACACCATCCAGACCGATGCCATGGGCACCCAGGAAGGGCGCCGGCGTCCCGACGTGGGGCTGATCAACAGCGGCTACACCATGGACCTCCAGGGCAACCACCAACGGCTGGTGCTGCGCACCTGGGACGCCGAGCTGCGGGTCGAAGAGCGTACCGATTTCGCCTGGGATATGGACACCTGGTACACCCTCAAGATGCAGGTTGCCCAGGAAGGGGACAAAGCGGTGATCCGAGGTAAGGTGTGGAAGAAAGGCGAGCCGGAGCCGGAGGAGTGGACCCTCACCGCCGAGGATCCGCTGCCGGTGACCAGTGGCAGCCCGGGGCTGTTCGGCTACTCGCCGGTCAACCTCTTCTTCGACAATGTCACCGTGGTCGAAAACCCTTGAGCCCAGAAATTTCGAGTGCAGAACACCAGAGCGGAGAACTCATGAACCGAACTCGCGCGATCGTCCTTTCCGTCCTGGCTCCGCTCCTCCTGCTGGGGACCGGCGCCGTCACTTTCGACGCCGGGGCCGCGGACACCGCCATGCTCGGCAACACCCCGAGCCGCAACATGGCGGACCAGGCCCGCGGGCTGCCCACCTCCTGGGATCCCCACAGCGGCGCCAACATCAAATGGTCCCAGGAAGTGGGTTCCCAGAGCTACGCTGGTCCGGTGGTCGCCGAGGGGCGGGTCTACGTGGGCACCAACAACGAGGCTCCGCGGGATCCCTCCATCACCGGCGACAAGGGCGTTCTCATGGCCTTCGACGCCGAGAAGGGCACTTTCCTATGGCAGCTGGTGCACGACAAGCTGGTCGCCGGCCGGGTCAACGATTGGCCGCTGCAGGGCATCTGCTCGACTCCCTACGTCGACGGTGAGGACGTTTACTACGTTTCCAACCGCGCCGAGATCGTGCGTGCCGACGCCCGCGGCTTCGCCGACGAAGAGAACGACGGCCCGTTCACCGAGGAGCGCAAGAAGACCACCGACCACGGCGACATCGAGTGGCAGTTGGACATGATCAACGAACTCGACGTCTTCCCCCACAACCTCGCCGCCGGCTCGCCCATCGTGGTGGACGGAGTGCTCTTCACCGTCACCGGCAACGGCGTCGACGAAGGACACATCAACGTTCCGTCTCCCTTCGCGCCGAGCTTCCTGGCGGTGGACGCCAAGACCGGCAAGGTCCTGTGGGAGGACGCCACCCCCGGGGAGAAGATTCTCCACGGCAGCTGGTCCAATCCCGCCTACGGGGTCATGGGGGGCAAGGCCCAGGTGGTCTTCCCCGGCGGTGACGGCTGGCTCTACTCCTTCGATCCCAAGAGCGGCGAGCTGATCTGGAAGTTCGACTGCAATCCCAAGGATTCGGAGTGGCGGCTGGGCGGCGCCGGAACCCGCAACAACATCATCGCCATGCCGGTGATCCACAACGACCGGGTCTACATCTCCGTCGGCCAGGATCCGGAGCACGGCGAAGGCCTCGGCCACCTCTACGCCCTCGACGGCACCCTGGAGGGGGACATCACCGAGAAGGGTGTGATCTGGCACCGCGGCGGGGAGGATTTCCACCGCTCCATGTCGACGGTGGCCATCGAGGACGACATCGTCTACGTCTCGGACCTCACCGGCTTCCTCTACGCCCTCGACATCGACACCGGCAAGGAGCATTGGAAGTACGACACCTTCGCCGCCGTCTGGGGCTCCCCCTACGTCGCCGACGGCAAGGTCTACCTGGGGGACGAGGACGGTGACGTGGTGGTGCTCAAGACCGGCAAGGAGATGGAAGTGCTCTCCGAGGTCAACATGGGCAGCGCCGTCTACACCACCCCCATCGCCAAGGACGGGGTGCTCTACATCCTCAGCCGCAAAGAGCTCTTCGCCATCGAAGAGGGCGCGGGCAAGAAGGCGCCCGCCGAGACAGAAGCCAAGGCTGCCGCCGGCCGCTGAGCCGAAGAGGTCTGATAGATCGGCGACGGTTCTGCGGATCGCAGGCTGTTTTGGAGCTGGCCGGCTGTTTTGGAGCTGGCCGGCTGTTTTGGAGCTGGCGGGCGCGGCGGTATTCAAGAATCGCCGGGTGTCCAGGAGGCTGCCAAGCCAAACCTTGACGCCCGGCGTGCGTAGCACAAGGGCTGGGGGAAAATAGGATCATCATGGTACAAATCCTCGACCAAAAGCTGACGGAAAAGGTGCAGGCGGCCCGCACTCGTCTCGACGAGCACGTGCGGGAGATCGTCGCCTGGCACTTCCACCCGGATCACGGCACCCCCTTCTGGCTGGAGTACGCTGAAAAGCTCGACTTCGATCCGGTGAAGGAAATCGCCGGTTACGACGATCTCGCCCGCCTGGGACATTTCGAAGACGAATGGCTGCGGGGCGGCCCGGTGCGCCGCTGGGTGCCCAAGGCCTACGCCGACCGTGCCATCTCGGTTTTCGAGACCGGCGGCTCCACCGGCGTGCCCAAGAGCCGGATCAATATCGAAGACTTCCGCATCGACTACGAGATGCTCAGCGACGCCCTGTCGCCGGAGACCTTTCCCCTGGGCAGCGACTGGCTGATGCTCGGCCCCACCGGCCCCCGGCGGCTGCGCCTGGCCATCGAGCACCTGGCGCAGCACCGGGGCGGCATTGCCTTCCACGTCGACCTCGACCCGCGTTGGGTCTCCAAGCTGGTCAAGGGCCAGCGCTTCGAGGAGATGGAGGCGTATAAGAACCACGTCATCGACCAGGCGCTGAACATCCTGCGGGCCCACGACGGCGTGCGCTGCGTGTTCACCACTCCGAAGCTCCTCCAGGCGCTGTGCGAGAAGGTCAACCTGGGCCGCCTGGGGATCCAGGGCATCTTCTGCGGCGGCACTGAGATGAACGCTCAATTTCACCGCTTCGCCCGCGAAGAGCTGGTGCCCGGGGTCGACTTCGTGCCGGTTTACGGCAACACCTTGATGGGACTGGCGGTGCCCAAGCCCTTCGATCCGGTGGCCAAGGACTACACCATCTCCTACTATCCGCCGGCGCCGCGGGCGGTGTTCGAGCTGGTCAATCCCGACGACCCCAGCCAGCCGGTGGACTACGGCGAGACCGGCCAGGTGCTGCTCACCACCCTGACCCGGGAGTTCTTCATGCCCCGCTTCCCGGAACGGGACGAAGGAGAGCGGGCGGTGCCCATCGACCTCTATCCCTGGGACGGAGTGAGCAATCTGCGGTTGCTCTCGAGCCTCGCCACCACCGTCGCCGTTGGGGTGTATTGATGGGTGGTGCAAAGAGCGAGAGCCTGCCTCATGTTCCCCTGCTGCGGGGCGGTGAGGTCTACCGCAGCCTGAGCACCTCCACCCTCACTGACCTGCGCACCGGCGAAACGGTGGCGGAGATGAGCCAGGCTCTGCCAGGGATGATCTCCCGGGACCTGCTGGATGCGGAAAAGTCCCGGCGGGCGTTGGAGGAGCACTCTACGGAGGAGCTGGTGGCCATCTGCCGTCGTGCCGCGGCGCTCTTCCTCGACGCCGAGCTGCCCCTGGCGGAGCCCGACGGCGTGCTCCAGAGCCGCGATGACTATCTGCAGCAGCTCGCCGCCACCGCCGGCATGCCGGTGGCCATGGGGCGCTCCAACATGGACAAGATCGTGCGCACCCTGGAGAGCATGGAGGCGGTGCTCGGCGGTCTCACCCGCGGGCTCGATCTGACCATCCTGGACCAGGGCTACGGCGTTCAGGACGACCGCCGCTTGAGCTATCTGCGCCAGGCCGACTCCCTCGGTGTGGTGCTGCCCAACAACTCCCCCGGGGTGCACACCCTATGGCTGCCGTCCATTCCCCTCAAGACGCCCCTGACCCTGCGCCCCGGCAGCGCCGAGCCGTGGACGCCGTTGCGCATCTGCCAGGCGTTCCTCGCCGCCGGCTGCCCGCCGCAGGCCTTGGGGCTCTACCCCAGCGGTCACGACGGCGCCAACCAGGTCCTCCTCTCCTGCCGCCGGGCCATGGTCTTCGGCGACCAGTCGACGGTGGAGCGGTGGAGTAGCGATCTGCGGGTGCAGGCCCACGGACCGGGGTGGAGCAAGGTCTTCCTGGACCGGGCGGAGGGCGAGAATTGGCGTCAGCACCTGGATCTAATCGCCGAGTCGGTGGCGGCCAACGGCGGCCGTTCCTGCATTAACCTCTCCAGCGTCCGCACCGCCGCTGCCGGCCGCGAGCTGGCGTTGGCGCTGGCGGAGCGGCTGGCGGCGGTGGAGGCCCGGCCCCTGGACGATTCCGATGCCGAGCTGGCGGCCTTCGCCAACCCGGCGGTGGCCCGGCGCATCAGCGAGATCATCGATCAACAGCTGGCCCAGGGTGGCGCCGAGGACCTCACCGCCCGCTTCCGCTCCGGCGGCCGGGTGGCGGAGGCCGGCGGTTGCACCTTCCTGCTGCCGACGGTGATCTGGTGCGACGAGCCCAGCCACCCGCTGGCGGAAGCGGAATACGGTTTCCCCTTCGTTTCGGTCCTCGAGGTGCCGGAAGATCAACTGGTGGAGACCGCCTGCCTGACCCTGGTGGCGACGGTGTTGGGGGAAGGTTCGGACCTGCGACGCCGGGCCCTGGCGGCGGAGCACATCGACCGCCTCAACTTCGGTGCCATTCCCACCCACCACATCGCGTGGGATCAGCCGCATGAAGGGAACCTCTTCGATCACCTCTACAAGCAACGTGCCTTCCAAGCTGCTTGAGGCGCCGGCGGATGCCACCGCCTGGGACGCTGAGCTGGGAGGGCTCCGTTTGCTCTACGGTGCCGGCCGGCTGGCAGAGCTTGGGGACGTGGCGGCGGGCTACGGCCGTCGCCCCCTCGTGGTCACCGACCCAGGGCTGCGGCGGGCGGGCCACGCGGAGCGCGCCCTGGACTCCCTGGCCGCCGCCGGCCTGACGCCGGAGATCTTCGACCGGGTGGAGGAGAACCCCACCACCGACACGGTGGGGGAGGGGCTGGAGGTGGCGCGCCGGCACCGCTGCGATCTGCTGGTGGCGGTGGGCGGCGGCAGCCCCATGGACTGCGCCAAGGGGATCAACTTCCTGCTCACCAACGGTGGTTCCATGGAGGACTATCGCGGCTGGGCGAAGACCACCCAGCCCATGTTGCCGGCCCTGGCGGTGCCCACCACCGCCGGCACCGGCAGCGACGCCCAGAGCTACGCCCTGATCTCGCGGGTCACGGATCACGCCAAGCTCGCTTGCGGTGACCCCCAGGCGCGCTTCGCCGCCGTGCTCCTGGATCCCGAGCTGCTGGCCAGCGCACCGCGCTCGGTGCTCGCCCATGCCGGCATCGACGCCCTCTCCCACGCGGTGGAGAGCTACGTCTGCACCCTGCGCAACCCCATCTCCAAGCTCTATGCCCGCGAGGCCTTCCGGCGGCTGCTGCCGGCTCTGCCGCGGCTGGTGGCGGATCCGACGGACGCCGAAGCCGCCCCCGCCATGCTCCTCGGCGCCCATCTCGCCGGTGCCGCCATCGAGCAGAGCATGTTGGGCATCGCTCACTCCTGCGCCAATCCCCTCACCGCCCACTACGGAGTGATCCACGGGGTGGCAGTGGGGCTGATGCTGCCGTCGGTGGTGCGCTTCAACGCCGAGGCGGCGGAGACCGGGTATCGGGAGCTCCTCTCCGCGGCGGGGGAGGCTCCCGCCGGCGAACGCTCCGCGGAGAGCATCGCCGGTCGGGAGAGTAGCGAGGTGCTGGCGTGGAGAATCGAGCGCCTGTTGCGCCAGTTGGGGCTGCCGGCGAATCTCGCCGCCGCCGGGGTCGAGGAGCGAGCCCTGCCGGCGCTGGCCCGGGAGGCGGCGGGGCAGTGGACGGCGAGCTTCAACCCGCGGCCGGTGAAGGCGGAAGACCTGGAAGCTTTGTATCGGGAGGTGTGGTCACGATGAGCTTTGGCAACGAATTCGGCGGGCAGCGGACAGCGGCGTCTTTGCCCCGATTGCTGCTGGCGACGGCGCTGATGTCGGCGCTAGTGCTGGCCTGGGTGGGTACTGCTGCCGCGGCTGGCTCCGGCGAGGATTGGTCCATGTGGCGGGGGGACGCCCGCAACACCGGCGCCGTGAGCGCCCAGGAGGCGAGGAAGCTGCCGGCGGAGCTCGAGGTCCTGTGGACCTTCGCTGCCGGCGACGGTGCCGAGGCCACCCCGGTGGTGGCGGACGGCACGGTCTACGCCGCTTCCCTGGACGGCCGCCTCCACGCCCTCGACGCCGCCACCGGCAAGGCGCGGTGGGAGCTGAAGATCGAGAATGGCTTTCGCGCCTCGCCGACGGTGGCCGGCGGGACGGTCTACGTGGGGGACGATTTCGGCATCCTCTACGCCGTCGACGCCGCCACCGGCAAGGAGCGCTGGCGCTTCGAGACCGAAGGCGAGATCCTCTCCTCCGCCAACATCACCGCCGAATGCGTGCTCTTCGGCTCCTACGACCAATTTCTCTACTGTCTCAAGCCCGAGGACGGTTCCCTGCGCTGGAAGGTCGAGACCGGCGGTCCGGTGCACGGCACGCCGGCGGTCTTCGACGGCCAGACGGTGGTGGGAGGCTGCGACGGCATCCTGCGCCGGGTGCGGCTCTCCGACGGCAAGGAAGTGGGCCAGCTGGAGCTCGGCGGCTACGTCGCCGCCAGCGCCGCGGTGGTGGACGGCATCGGCTATCTGGGCACCTTCGAGGCGCAGGTGCTGGCCCTCGACCTGTCCCAGGACGAGGTGGTCTGGCGCTACTCCCACCCGCAGCGGAAGTTCCCCTACTACGCGTCCCCGGCGGTGTCCGGCGACCGGGTGGTGGCGGCGGGACGGGATAAGATGGTCCATGCCATCCGCCGCTCCTCCGGGGAGGGGCTGTGGACCTTCGCCAGCCGAGCGCGCTTCGAGGCCTCGCCGTTGATCGTCGGCGACCGGGTCTTCGCCGCTGGCCAGGACGGCAACCTCTACGCCTTGGACCTGGCCTCCGGCAAGGAGGTCTGGCGCTTCGAGCTCGGCACTTCCTTCAACGCCTCGCCGGTGGTGGCCGGAGGCCGCCTGTTCATCGCCGCCGACGACGGTGTCATCTACAGCTTCGGAGCGGCGTCCAAGAACGCCGCTGGAAAGGACCCCGATGGCCAATCCTGAACCCGCCACTCAGACGCTGGACCCCACCTCCACGGAGGTCGGCAGCGTCTTTGTCTCCAACTATCCTCCCTATTCCCAGTGGACTCCGGAGGCGGTGGAGGAGGTGCATCGGGTGTTGGATCAGCCGCCCCGCCCCGGCGTCCCCCTGGGGCTCTACATGCACATTCCCTTCTGCCGGCGGCGCTGCAAATTCTGCTACTTCCGCGTCTTCACGGACCGCAATTCGGACCAGATTCAGGGCTATATCGATGCCCTCATCGCCGAAGCGGCGATGTACAAGGACCGGGCGGCGCTGGCCGGGCGGCCGGTGGATTTCGTCTACTTCGGTGGCGGCACGCCGTCCTACATCAGCGTCAAGCACTTGGAACAGCTGGTGGCCGGAGTCCAGGAGAGCCTGCCCTGGGACCAGGCCCGGGAAATCGCTTTCGAATGCGAGCCCGGCACCCTCACCCGCTCCAAGCTGGAAGCCATCCGGGGCATCGGCGTCACCCGCCTGAGCCTCGGAGTGGAGAACTTCGACGACGAGATCCTGAAGGAGAACGGCCGCGCTCACGTCACCAAGGAGATCGACCGGGTGCTGCCGTGGGTGGCGGAGCTGGACTTCCCTCAGCTCAACATCGACCTCATCGCCGGCATGGTGGGAGAGACCTGGGAAACCTGGAAGCACACCATCGACAGGACCCTGGAGGTCTCCCCGGACAGCGTTACCATTTACCAGATGGAGCTGCCCTACAACACCGTCTATTCAAAGCAGGTGTTGGAGGGTGGTGACGGCCCGCCCATCGCCAATTGGGAGCTCAAGCGCGAGTGGCAGGCCTACGCTTTCGAGCGTCTGGCGGAGAACGGCTATCGAGTGTCCAGCGCCTACACCATGGTCAAGGAAGGCTGCCACGACCCCTTCGTTTACCGCGATTCTCTGTGGCAGGGAGCGGATCTGCTGCCCCTGGGAGTCTCCTCCTTCGGCCACCTCTCCGGCGTCCACTTCCAGAACGAGAGCGGCTGGACCCCTTATCTGGAACGCGTCGAGCAGGGCGAGCTGCCGGTGAGCCGGGCCTTCGTGCCCTCGGAGGACGAGAAGCTCACCCGGGAGGTGATTCTGCAGCTCAAGCGCGGCTGGCTGGATCGCCGGCCGTTCCAGGAGAAGTTCGGCGTCGATATCCGGGAACGCTTCCTGCAGCCTTTGGCGGAGCTCCAGGAAGAGAATCTTCTGGATATCGAAGGAGATCGCATCGAGTTGCGCCGTCCGGGGCTGCTGCGGGTCGATACGCTCCTGCCGAAATTCTATGCACCGGAATACCGCGGCGCGCGCTATACCTGAGCCCGCGAGCGCGATCGAAGCTCGTCATCGATAGGTCCTCAGACCCGAGCCTCGAGCCCTGACATCTAGAGACGCCGCGGCAGCGAAGTTTTTACCGTAACCGTCCACTCGACCTTTCAGTGGAGACCACCATGATGCTTCTCGACTCCAAAGATTCTTCCTCCCGTCTCCAGCTCAGCTCCTTGGTGCTGCTGACCGCTTTGGGCCTCTTCGCCTGCGGCAGCGGTGGAGAGACCACCGCCGAAGTACCGGCGGGGACTCCCGCGCAGCCCGGGCCGGCGGCGGACGCTTCGCCGGTGGAGGGCTCCTGGCCGGCCTATCGAGGCGCCGCTGCCGACGGGGTGGTGGCCGACGTGACCCTGCCGGCGCCATGGCCGGAAGGCGGACCGCCGGAGATTTGGAGCCGGCCCCTAGGGCCCGGGTACTCGGGACTGGCCATCGTTGACAACCGGCTCTTCACCCTCTTCAACCAGGGGGACTCGCAATGGGCCGGTGCCTTCAGCGCCGCCACCGGCGAAGAGCTCTGGCGCCACCGCCTGGACAAGGAATACCGTGACCGCCAAGGGGACGGCCCGCGTTCGACCCCGACGGTGGTGGACGGCGTGGTCTACGCCCTCAGCGCCTCCGGGCAGCTCGACGCTCTGAAGGCGGAGGACGGCTCGGTGGTGTGGAGCAAGAACCTGAAAGAAGCCTTCGGTGCCCGTAGCCCGAGCTGGGGTGTGTCGACCCAGCCGATGGTGGACGGGGACGTGCTGCTGGTGGACGTCGGCGGCCGGGACGACTACAGCGTTGTCGGCCTCGACCGCAAGACCGGCGGTCTGAAATGGTCCACCGGCAGCGACGGCGCCGGATACTCCCAGCCGGTGATCTTCGAGGCCGCGGGCCGGCGCCAGGCGGTCTTCTTCACCGCCAGCCAGCTACTGGCGGTGGATCCCGCCACCGGCGAGCAGCTCTGGCGCCGCCCCTGGAAGACCTCCTACGACGTCAACGCCGCCACCCCCATCTTCCTGCCGCCCAACCGGCTCTTGGTCTCCTCCGGCTACGACACCGGTGCCGCTCTGCTGGAGATTGTCGCTGGCGAAGGCGGCTCGCTGGAGACCCGGGAAGTGTGGAGCAGTCGGCGGCTGAAGAATCAGTTCAGCTCGTCGGTGGTGGTGGGGGACCGCATCTACGGCTTCGACAACTCGATCCTCAAGGCGGTGGACCTGAACACCGGCGAGGACGTGTGGCGACAGCGCGGCTTCCAACACGGCTCGCTGCTGGCGACCAAGAACCACCTCGTGGTGTTGGGGGAGAACTGCCGGCTGGCGCTGGTGGAGATCAACCCCGACGAATACCGGGAGATCTCCAGCGTCGACGTGCTGGGAGACAAATGCTGGACGATGCCGACGTTGGTGGACGGCCGGCTCTTCCTACGCGATGGAGAGACTCTGCTGAGCCTGCGGGTGGCGCCGTTGAATGCGCCGGAGGGATCATGACTTCGCCAGAGAGCGTTTTTGATCACAGCGAATACGACACCATCGTCATCGGCGGCGGCCCCGCCGGTGCCACCGCGGCAACGCTGATCGCCCAGGCCGGTCACCGGGTGCTGCTGCTGGAACGGGACCAATTCCCCCGCCACAAGGTGGGCGAGTCGCTGATGCCCGCCTGTTGGGACACCCTGGAGCGCTTGGGGATGATCGACCGGCTGCAGGAGAGTCATTTCCCCAAGAAGTACAGCGTGCAATTCTTCTCCCGGAACGGCAAGGCTTCCTCGCCGTTCTATTTCTCCGACGTCTCCTGCGCCGACCACCCCCAGACCTGGCAGGTAGTGCGCAGCGAGTTCGACCACATGATGGTGGAGAACGCCCGCGCCCACGGCGTCGAGGTGCATCATGGGGTGAACGTGCGGGAAGTGCTCTTTGCGGAGGGCGAGAACGGCTCACAGAAGGCGGTGGGAGTACGGGTGCGCACCGAAGACGGCAGTACCACGGATCTGGCCTCGAAGGTGGTGGTGGACGCCTCTGGCCAGAGCGCCATGATCTCCCGACGGCTGGGCCTCCAGGAGGACGATCCGAAGCTGCGCAACGCCTCGATCTACACGTATTTCAAGGGCGGTCAGCGGGACGAGGGCCGGGACGAAGGGGCCACGCTGATCATGCACACCCAGCATCAGAAGACCTGGTTTTGGTACATCCCCCAGCCCGACGACACGGTGAGCGTCGGGGTGGTCGGTCCCCAAGACTATTTGGTTCGGCCCCCGAAGCGTCCGCCCCAGGAAGTCTTCGAGGAAGAGCTGCTCCAATGCCCCGGCCTGCTGCCGCGGCTGGCGGCGGCGCAGCAAACGCGGCCGGTGCAGGTGCTGCGGGACTTCACCTACAAGGCCAAGCAGCGCGCCGGCGACGGCTGGGTGCTGGTGGGCGACGCCTACGGCTTCGTCGACCCGCTCTACTCCTCCGGCGTCTTCCTGGCCCTCAAATCCGGCGAGATGGCGGCCGACGCCATCCACCAGGCCCTCGAAGCCGGCGACCTCTCCGCCCAGCGCCTGGGCACCTTCGAGGCGGAGTTCCTACGCGGCATGGAAGCCATCCGCAAGCTGGTCTACGCCTTCTACGACCGCGATTTCAGCTTCGCCCAATTCCTAGAACGCCACCCCGAGCACCGCGAAGACCTGGTGCACATCCTCATCGGCAACGTTTTCCGCGACGGCGTCGACGACCTCTTCAAGCCCATGGCGGAGATGGCCAAGCTGCCGGTCTCCTGGGCCTGAGCCTCCTCCCAAGCTAAGTCCTCTTCCTCGCCTCGGGTCGATCCCGGGGCTGAGGAGAGGTGCGTCTTTGGGATGCTCTTCCAGGGGTGGTACCCACTTGTTGGTTTCTGAGAGACGGCTCCCTGGGAGCGCCGGCTTCCAGCCGGCTCTGGGTCAGGTGATGCAGGGGATGAGTATGTGGTATGATCATTTCCATCACTAAGCGTGACTCAGAAAGGCCCCGTGATCATGAATCGACTAGACCCCTCGAACTTTTCCATGGCCGAGCTGTCCCCGGACGAGTGCCGCCGGTTGGCGAAGGATCATCCTGAGCTCGATCCGGTGGCTCCGGCGGTCGTGGTGTCCGGAGACGGAGCACGATTTCTGGCGCGCTACTCCAGTGGGCGAGGACGGGCGAAAGCTCCTGCAGCTCTTTGGGAGGAGGGGGAGTCTGAGGCTGCCGGTGAAGTGGCAGAACCGGCTGCAGTCTATGGGGCAGAAGCGCCCGTCGGCAGGGCTGGTCCTGCGGTCCTGGATCGTCTGATCGAGGCACTGACCCCGGACCTCCAGGTCCCCAGCCTCACCGCCCTGGCACAGGCCCGCCGAAGCGCCGTCGCCCGAGTCGAGCTGGCGCAGGAGTTCGGCCTGTTCTCGAGCGCGCAGGTGGCGGATCTGGCGGGTTCCACGGCCAAGAATCGCGCCGCACTGGCCAACCGATGGAAGCAGGAAGGCCGAGTCTTCACCGTGCCCCACCGAGGCCAACAGCTCTGGCCGGGCTTCCAATTCGACACCGACGGCCAGCCTCTGACGGTCATTGAAGACGTGCTGGGAATCTTCGAAGGTTCGGGCGTGTCTCCCTGGGCCATGGCCCTATGGTTCACCGGCCCCAGTGGCTGGCTGGACGGCCGGCGTCCGGTGGATCTGCTGGAGTCGGAGGCCGAAGCCGTTGTAGAAGCAGCCCGGCTAGAGACGGCAGAATCGTTCTTCTGACTTGATTCCCGGTTCTCCAGAGGCGAGATCCCACGGGTGGTACCCACTTGTTGGTTTTCCCTGGGAGCGCCGGCCTCCGGCCGGCTCCGGAATCGTTGGGGGCATCGTCCTACTGTGCTTGGAGACGCCATCAACAACGGGTGGTACCCACTTGTTGGTGCCATATTTTTCAACGACTTAGCTAGGTGGCACCCACTTGTTGGTCGAGGAGAGGGGCGGGTGTGCTCGCTCGCTCCGCCGGGGTCCCTGCGGGTGGCCGGCGGACCGGCCATCCTCGGGGATCCCGGCTTCGCGCACACTGTTGGTGGCCTTCGGGGCGTCGGGAATAGGGCGGTGGGGAGTGGAATCGTGAGGCTCGACGATAGGTGGTACCCACTTGTTGGTTCGCCTCGTGGAAGGACCCCTGGGCACGAGGGCAACCTCTTTGCGGCCATGACGTAGGATTGGGCGGGCGCTTGGCCGCTCGGGGAGGAATTCTACGTCGTGAAGAAATGGCTCTACGCCGCGCTGGCGGTGCTGTATTTGCTGCACAATGACCTGTGGCTGTGGGATGACGGCCGGTTTGTGGCCGGGTTGCCGGTGGGGTTGTTGTACCACCTGGTGTATTGCCTGGTAGCGGCGGCGTTGTTGGCGGCGGTGGTGCGGTGGGCTTGGCCGGGGGAGGATCCGTTGGGGGATGGGGAGGACGGGGTTTGACGTTGACTCTGGGGATTCTTTCCGCCTACCTGCTGCTGGTGATCTCCATCGGGCTGGCCAGCCATCGGCTCTTCCGAGGGACCGGAGAGGATTTCTTCCTCGCCACCCGCACTATCGGGCCGTTCATCCTGCTCATGTCCCTTTTTGGGACTCACATGACGGCGTTCTCGCTGCTGGGGGCGTCGGCGGAGGCCCACCGGCGGGGGATTTTGGTCTTCGGGCTCATGGCGTCGTCGTCGGCGTTGATGGTGCCGTTGGTCTTTCTCTTCGTGGGTACCCGGCTGTGGGCGGTGGGCAAGCGCCTGGGGTTCCAGACCCAGGTGCAATTCTTCGTGCGGCGGTACGGCTCGCCGACGCTGGGGCTGCTGCTTTTCGTCCTGCTGGTGGGCTTTCTGATTCCGTATCTGCTCATCGGCATCCTCGGTGGGGGAGTGGCGATCCGGCAGATTTCCGGCGGGGCCATCCCCAGCTGGGTCGGTGGGCTGGTAATTACCGGGGTGGTGGCGCTCTATGTCAGCTACGGAGGGCTGCGGGGGACGAGCTGGGTCAATACTTTTCAGACCCTCGTCTTCATGACCCTGGGTGGGGTGGCGTCGGTGCTCATCGTGAAGGATCTGGGGGGGCTGTCGGCGGCGCTGGCGACAGTGGCGGAGACTGCACCGCAGTTGCTCATCCGTGGCGAGGCGCTGTCGCCATGGACGCTGCTGACCTACACCTTCGTTCCCCTGTCCGTGGGCATGTTCCCCCACATCTTCCAGCATTGGCTGTCGGCCAAGAGCTCGAGCTCCTTCAAGCTGCCGGTCATCGCCTATCCGCTCTGCGTGGCGGCGGTGTGGATCCCCAGCGTCTTGGTGGGGGTGATCGCCGCGGGGGATCTGCCGGGACTCACCGGGCCGGAGACCAGCGGCGTGCTGGTGGCGATGATCGGCCGTCACGCGCCGGCGGCGTTGGCGGGGCTGCTCACCGCGGGGGTCTTCGCCGCCATCATGTCGTCGCTGGATTCCCAGGTGCTCTCCCTCAGCACCCTCTTCACCCAGGACGTGGTGGGGCGCCGTTTCCCCGGGCTGACGGAGCGTCGGCAGGTGCTCTTGGGGCGGGGTTTCGTCTTTGGGCTGCTGCTGGTCACCTATCTCATCTCCCTGGTCACGCCGCCCACCATCTTCCGCCTCGGCGTGTGGTGCTTCAGCGGGTACGCGGCGCTGCTGCCGGTGGTGGTGGCGGCGCTCTATTGGCGCCAGAGCACCGCCACGGGAGCGCTGGCAGCGGTGATCACCGTAGCGGTAACCTGGGTGCTGCTCTTCCTGCGCGGCGGCTCGGTGGCGGGGTACACCGTCGGCGGTACCGGCGTGATGCCGGTGGCGGTGATGTTCGCCGCCTCGGCGGTGGCGATGGTGGTGGGCTCGCTGCTCTCGGCGCCGCCGCCCAAAGAACAGGTGGACTCTTTCTTCCCCAACCCATCCCGTGTCGCTGAGGCAGAAGCCAGCCGCTTCGAAGGAGGCAGAGGATGAAGATCGCGTTTCTCTCCGGCGGAGCGGCGGGCATGTACTGCGGCAGCTGCATCCACGACAACACCCTGGCCTCCACCCTCCAGCGGCAGGGCCACGACGCGGTGCTGGTGCCTCTCTACACGCCGCTGCGCACCGACGAGACCAACGTCAGCATCGACCGCGTTTTTTTCGGCGCGGTGAATACCTACCTGGCGGTGCGGGCGCCGCGGCTGGGGAAGCTCCTGCGGCCCCTGGGGCGATGGCTGGACCGCCCCAGGCTGCTGGATTGGGTCGGCCGGCTGGGTTCCTCCGCCGACGCCAAGGAGCTGGGGGAGCTGACCCTGGCGGTGCTGGAAGGAGAGCACGGCCCCACCCGCGAAGCCTTGGAGCAGCTGGTGGAGTGGCTGGCGACGGATTTGAAGCCGGAGATCATCCACCTGCAGAACTCCCTCTTCCTGGGCCTCGGCCATCGGCTGCGGGAGGAGCTGGGTGTGCCGGTGGTGTGCTCCCTCCAGGGGGAGGATCTCTTCCTCGACGAGCTCATCGAGCCCTACCACAGCCGAGCCCTGCAATTGCTGGAGGAGAAGCGCGGCGACGTGGACGGCTTCGTCGCCCACAGCCGCTACTACGCCGGGCATATGTCCAAGCTCATGGGGCTGGCGGAGGATGCGGTGTCGGTGGTGCCGTTGGGGCTCAACCTGGAGGATTTCCCGGCGCCGGAGCCTGATGCAGAGAAGGACGGCGACCGGCGGTTCACCGTCGGCTACCTGGCCCGCATCTGCCCGGAGAAGGGCTTCGGCCTCGCCGTCGAGGGCTTTCGGGAGCTGGCGCAGCGGGCCGGGAAGGACGCGGTGCGGCTGCGGGTGGCGGGCTATCTGGCACCGAAGGACGAGGCTTTCTTCGAAGAGCAGCGGCGGCGCCTGGGAGAGTGGGGACTGGCGGAATGCCTTGACTATGTGGGAGAGGTGGACCGCGCCGGCAAGGTGAGCTTCCTCCATAGCCTGGACGTGCTCTCGGTGCCAACGGTCTATCACGAGCCCAAGGGCCTCTTCGCCCTGGAGGCCCTGGCCAGTGGTGTGCCGGTGGTGTTGCCGCGGCACGGGGCGTTCCCGGAGCTTGTGGAGACCACCGGCGGTGGGGTGTTGGTGGAGTCCCAATCGGCGGAGTCGGTGGGGGCGGCGCTGGATGAGCTGCGGCAGGATCCGGAGTTACGGCGACGGCTGTCGGAGTCCGGGCGGCGGGAGGTTCGCCGCCTCCACGGCGCCGATGCGGCGGCGGAGAACCTCTTGGAGGTCTATCGCGCTATCCTCGGGAACGGAACGCTGTCGGAACCCATCGCCTCGGGAGCCTGATCATGAGCCAGACCACCGTCCCCCCCGCCAATCCGCCCGTCGAGTCCTCGATGGAGCCCATCGCCGAGTACCGCACCACCCGGCGGGTGGAGTTCTCCGACACCGATACCGCGGGGATGATGCACTTTTCTCGATTCTTCATCTATATGGAGAGCGTCGAGCATGAATTCCTCCGCCATCTGGGCACCAGCGTCGCCTTCACCCACGAGGGAGCGGAGGCGGGATGGCCGCGGCTCATGGCCCACTGCGAATACCGCAGCCCGGCGCGTTTCGAGGACGTGCTGGACATCCGCCTGCGGGTTCAGCGCAAGGGGCAGCGGTCCATGACCTACGAATTCGAGTTCAAGATCGGCGACCGGCTGGTGGCGGAGGGGCGGCTGGCCGCCGCCTGTTGTCGCTTCGGCGGCCCCAAGGGGTTGGAGAGCATGGCGATTCCGCCAGAGCTGGCGGCGCGCATTGCGGAGGCGAAGGAGGGAGCATGAGCGAATCGTCTCACGAATCTTCCAAGAACGGCGCCGGGGCCTCCTTCCGTCTCGAGGGAGTGACCCGGGTCTTCGACACCGGCGCCGGGCCACTGGAGGTGCTCTCCGGCATCGATCTGGCTGCGGACTCCGGCGAGGCGCTGGCCATCACCGGCCCTTCCGGCTGTGGCAAGAGCACCCTGCTGCACATCCTGGGAACCCTCGACGCTCCCACCGACGGCCGGTTGGAGATCGGCGGCACCGATCCCTTCGCCCTCGAGGAGAAGGCCCTGGCCCGCTTCCGCAACCGCACCATCGGCTTCGTGTTTCAGGATCACCACCTGCTGCCTCAGTATTCGCTGCTGGAGAACGTGCTGCTACCGACCCTCGCCTTCCCCGGGCAGGATGCAGGGGATGAGGCACCGGAGGAGCGCGCCCGGCGGTTGTTGGAGCGGGTGGGGCTGAGCCACCGCCTGGACCATCGCCCGGCGCAGCTATCCGGCGGTGAACGCCAGCGCACCGCCATCGCCCGGGCGCTGATCCGGCGGCCGGGGTTGCTGCTCTGCGATGAGCCCACGGGCAACCTGGACCAAGGCACCGCCGAGGAAGTGGCGGCGCTGCTCTTCGAGCTGCGGCAGCAGGAGGGCAACACCCTGGTGGTGATCACCCACAGCCCGGAGCTCGCCGAACGCTTCCCGCGGCGGATTGAGCTCAAGGACGGCCGGTGCTACGAAGCCTGATCTATTTCCGTCGCCGCCATCTGGCGGTGGCCGCCGGTGCGGCGGTGGCCTGCGCGGTGCTCACCGGCGCTCTGCTGGTGGGGGATTCGGTGCGCACCAGCTTGCGGGATCTGGCGTTGGAGCGCCTGGGCGACACCCAGCGCGCCCTGGCCACCGACGGCTTCGTGCGGCAGGATTTGGCGGCGGAGCTCGAGGAAAGTCGGGGTGGGGAGGCTCGCGTCGTACCGGTGCTCTTGCTCAACGGCAGCGCCGTCGCCGCCGGCAGCCGCGCCCGGGCTTCGGGAGTGACGCTGGTGGGCTTCGACGAGGGCTTCCCCGGCCTGTGGCCTGAGGCCGAGCCTTGGCCGGCGGAGGCCTTGGACTCCGGCGGCCTCTTCCCGCCGGTGATCCTCAACCAGCCGCTGCAAGATCAGCTCGGGGTCGAGCCCGGCGACGCCGTACTGCTCTCCTTCGGCCGCGCGGCAGAGATTCCCCGGGGTTCGCTCCTGGGGCGCCGGGAGGCCGGCGATGTGCTGCAAACGCTGCGGCTGACGGTGGCGGCGGTGATCCCCGCCAGCGGCCCCGGTGCCTTCGGTCTCACCCCGCGGCAGACCGAGCCCCTCAACGCCTTTGTTCCCTTGGCCCGCCTGCAGGCCGCCGTCGATCGTCCCGGCCGGGTCAACGCGCTGCTGCTGGCCGGGAATGAGTCCAGTGGAGATGCGGCGGCGGGCCTGGCGGAGACTCTGCGGGAGCGTTTGACCCTCGAGGATTTGCAGCTGCGCACCATCGCCCGGGACGGCACGGTCTCGGTGGAAAGCGAGCGCTTCGTGCTGCGGGACGAGACGGTGACGGCCATCGAGCAGCTGGCGGAGGAGGAGCTGGCCGCGGAGGAGAGGCTGACCGCCTGGCGCCTGCACAGCTATCTGGCCAACAAGGTCCGCGTGGCGGGACGAGACGATGGCACGCTGCTGCCCTACGCCGCCACCGCCGCCTTTGAGACGCCGCCGGCAGGCTTTGGAGAGCTCATTCTGACCAGCGGCGAGGCGGCGCCGGAGCTGGGGCCGGCCCAGGCCCTGCTCAACCGCTGGGCCGCGGAGCGCCTGGGGGCTGCCGCCGGCGACACCTTGGAGATCGAGTATTTCCGCGTCGGCCAGGGGGAGCAGCTGTACACCGAGACGGCCACCCTGGAGCTGGTGGGCGTGGTGGAGATGGAAGGCCTGGGAGCTGATCCCACCCTCACTCCCGAATATCCCGGCATCTCCGACGCCGACAATATCGCCGATTGGGATCCGCCCTTCCCGGTGGAGCTGGACCTGGTGACCACCGAGGACGAGGCCTATTGGGACGAGTACCGCGCGGCGCCCAAGCTCTTCGTCTCCGCTGCCACCGGCGAGGCCCTGTGGCGTTCGCGCTATGGCAGCGTCACGGCGCTGCGGCTGGGCCCGGTCTTGGATGGCTCGGCGTCCGAAGAGCCTTCCGATGGGCCGGAAGCTGCCGGCGCCGAGACGCAGGATGTCGGCGCTCTGGAATCCCGCCTGGCGGAGGAGCTCCCTCGGCGGGTGGATCTTGGGGCCTTCGGGCTGACCTTCGAGCCGGTGCGCGCCCAGGCCCTGACGGCCTCCCAGGGGGCTACGGACTTTTCGCAGCTCTTCCTGGCCTTCAGCTGGTTCCTGATCCTCGCGGCGGCTCTCTTGGTGGCGCTGCTCTTCGGCCTGGGAGTCGAACAGCGGGCGCGGGAGATCGGCCTACTGCGGGCGGTGGGCTTCGCTGAAGGCGCTGTCCGCCGTCGCTTCCTCGGGGAGGGCACCGTGGTGGCGCTGGTGGGCTGTGCGGTGGGGCTCGCCGGTGCGGTGGGCTACAGCGCGCTGCTGATGCTCGGCCTGCGAACCTTGTGGCTGCCGGCGGTGGGCTCCCAGCGGCTCTTTCTCCACGTCGCCCCAGCTAGCCTGATCACCGGCTTCGTCATCTCGCTGGTGCTGGTGGTGGCGACCATTCTCCTCACCCTGCGCCGCCTGCGCCGGGTCTCGCCGCCGGCGTTGCTGGCGGGCTCGGTGGAACCCGCCACCTCTCGCCGCCGCGGCCGTGCCGCCCGCTGGCTCGCCGGCTTGGGCGGAGCGCTGACGGTGGGGCTTCTGGCGTTGGCCCTCCTCGGGGATGAGATCCCCAGCGAGGCTCTTTTCTTCGGGGTTGGGGCCGGCGTGTTGATCACCGGATTGGCTCTTTTCTCCCTGTGGTGCCGCGCCACCGGCTCGACGGCGCTGAGTTTTGGTGCTGGGGGTTCTGGTACTGGGGGTTCTGGTACTGGGGGTTTTGGTAGGGGTGGCTTTGGTGGGGGTGGCTGGGCTCTGCTGGCGGTGCGCAACAGCGCCCGCAGCCCGGGGCGCAGCGTGCTCAGCGTGACCCTGGTGGCCTGCGCCTGCTTTGTCATCGTCACCGCTGCAGCCAACCGCCGGGATCCGGCGGCCATCGACCACGGCAAGGAGTCCGGCACCGGCGGCTACGCGCTGGTGGCCCGCAGCGACGTGCCTCTCTTCCAGAATCCGGGAGATCCGGAGGCTCGCTTCGACCTCGGGCTGCCGGACGATGAGGCATTGTGGGAGGGCGTGGAGATCATGGCCCTGCGCCGCCTGCCCGGGGACGATGCCAGCTGCCTCAACCTCTATCGGCCGGAGCGGCCGCAGGTGCTGGGGGTGCCGGAGGCGTTCATCGAGCGCGGCGGCTTCCACTTTCATGCCCTCGAGGGCGGAGAAGCGGTGGAGGCTCCGTCGGCGAATCCGTGGTCGATCCTCCAGCAGGACCTGGGCACGGACCCGGAGACCGGCGCCGCGGTGATCCCGGCGGTGGCGGATTTCGAGAGCGCCACCTGGATCCTCAAGAAGAAGCTCGGCGACGTCATCGAGCTCCCCGGGGGCCGCGGTGAGCCGGTGCACCTGAAGCTGGTAGGGCTGCTCGATGCCAGCATCTTCCAGAGCGAGATGCTGATTTCGGAAGACGCTCTGCTGGAGCACTTCCCGGGGGTTGAAGGCTATACGGATTTCTTGGTGGAGGGTCCGGAGGGGGCCTCTGACGAGGAGATCCGGGAGCTGGCCACGGCTCTCGAGGCGGGGCTGACGGATTTCGGTTTCGACGCGGTGGAGACGGGCCAGCGGCTGGCGGCCTTCAAGGCGGTGCAGAATACCTACATCTCGACCTTCCAGACCCTCGGCGGCCTCGGTCTGCTGCTGGGCACCCTCGGCCTTGCGGTGGTGCTGCTGCGCAACGTTCACGAGCGCCGTGGCGAGCTCGCCGCCCTGCGGGCTTTCGGCTTCCGCCGCTCTCTGCTGAAGAATTTGATCCTCTTCGAGACGGTCTTCCTGCTCCTCCTGGGCATCGCTCTGGGCACCGTCGCCGCTCTCGTCTCGACCTTCCCCTACCTCGCCGGCGGCAGCGGCGCCGCCATTCCCTGGGGCTCCCTCACCCTCACCCTCCTCGCCGTCTTCCTCACCGGCGCCGTGGCCTGCGCATTGGCGACCCGCCAGGCGCTACGGGGAAAGCTGCTGGAGGGGCTCAAAGGGGAGTAGCTCTCCCTGGGAGCGCCGGCCTCTGGCTGGCTTCAGGAAGCCCCGCAAGGGGTTGAAACCCCTCGCTACTGCATCTCGTCCCTGGCGGGACGACACCCCCTCCCCGCCCGGGAATTGTTCCTGGAAGCGCTGGAATGTAGTCGGCTCCGGGGTGGTTGGGGGTGGCGTCCTCCCGGAGTGGAGGACGCTATAAAGTAGCGAGGTACTTTAGTGCCTCGCGGCGCTGAGCGCTCCACAAAGATCAGTCCTCGGGACCGCCGCTTCCGGCGTAGGCTCATTTGATCAGCTGTACCCGCGCGCCGAGAAAGAGCGTGGTGGTTTGCCGTACCTCGCCGGCGGCATCGACGTAGTGGCCCCGCTCTGCGCCGAGCTCGGCGAAGATGATCCCTAGCCCGATGCCGGCGCGCACGCCGTAGAAGAACTTCTCCGTCTCCAGCTCCGCTGCCATGTAGCGCTTGAGGCCCAACTCCACGGCGGCGTAGGTATTGATGTGGGCCGAGCCCAGACGGTTGAGGAACGGGTAACTGAGGAGCGAAGCTCGGGCCGCTTCATAATTCGACCATTCCTCCCAACCCAGATTGAGGGCGGCGGTGAATCCGTGAAAGCTGCTGAGGGTGTCTTGGAAGGGTTCGCTTGTTTCGCTGGCGATGCCGCGGCAGTGGCGCACGTCGCCGTCGCCGGAAAAACCACCGATCAGGCTCAGCTCGAGCCGTTCTCCGGTCCCTTCGCCGGATGTGCCCTGGAGCAGACCGAGGGATACCTCCGGCGACAGGCCGTGCCAGCGGTCGAGGTTGTCCGCCTCGGCGTAAGGCTTATAGCCGGCAATGGACGGGACCTTGTGGGGCGAGACGGAGCCTTCGCCCGGATTCTCCGCGCCAGAGGAGGCATGCAGGAGCAGCACCTCCAGCCCGGGGCGAAACATCACGTCCCGGTCCAGCTGGGGCGGAGAGGAATCCGGCGTTGCACCACCGCTCCACGGCGTGTAGTAGAGATGGGTGGTGGTGGCGGAGGCCAGATTCAGGAGATCGCCGGGGGAAGCCGGCGCAGGGGACGGCAGCCCTCGGCTTAGCACTTCGGTGATGGAGCGGGCGGAGAGGAGCAGCAGGGTGAGGGTTTCCCGGTGCATCTCGCGGTACTTCTTCGCCCGGGGCGAAGGCCGGTGCCAGCTGCGGGCCAGGGCGCCGTCACCGTAGAAGGTTTGCGCCGCCAGCGGCAGGGCGGTACGGAAGTCGAGGATTCGGTCGGGAGTCAGTCCCAAAGGCTCGAGGGCTTCGGCCAGGGGCGGTTCCGGCGCTTCCAGGTGGCGGAGGAAGCGCTCCATCCCTTCGAAGCTCTCGACGAAGGCCGGGGCACCGTCGCCGTTCTTGCGATTGTGCATGCCCCGGGCGAGGACATCGGGGGTCTTGGCCCGGGGGGTGAGGAGATGGCCCGGGGGGAAGGAGTCTTGGAGAAAGTGCAGGGCCACCGCCTCGGTCATCAGCGGCACCAGCCACCAGTCGTCTCGGAGCCCGGCGCGCTCGGAGGCTTGGGTCAGGGCCAGCCGGTGGAGGCGGTTGTAGGTGTCGGCGGCGCAGGCCTCGAAGTGGCTGAGGTTGCGGTGCACCGCCGCCAGCCGGTTGAGCCAGCGGCGGGCCTTGGCGTCCAGCCGCTGACGCGTGAGGGCGAGGGTCGCCCGGTCCAGATCTCCCTCGAAAGGGCTCATCGGGTCTCCTGCGGCCTCGAAGGCCTGGCGAATCTTTGGCTTGCAAGGGTCGATGGGCTGGCGGCAATACTCCGGCTCCGGCTCCTCCAGCTCTCGCTCACCCAGGCAGCGACCGGCGTCGGGGACCAGGTTCTCCGCGTGCAGGACGAAATCCGCCGCCCGGGTCAGCGCCGCGAAGGAAATGCAGCTGGGGGTCTCTTCGTTCTCCTCGCTCTCCTGCGCTTCCTCGTCGTCCTTTGGGCAATCGTCGAGTCGGGCCCGAATCGCAGTGGCCGGAATCTCGTCCTCCAAGGCTTCCAGCGCCAGCAGCAGCGCCGCCTGGGAGAGGCCGAGGTGCTCGTGCTTGTTGAAGGCTTGGGCCGGCCGGGGGGTGATCGCCAGGGCCAGGATCAGGATGCTCAGTGGGATCAGGGAGACCGGTCTTCGCCCGGCGGTCTGACGGGAGGTCTTCGTCGTCATAGAGGATGCCCGAAGGGAATTGAGAAGGTGTTCACTATCAGGAGACGGACCGAGGTCACGAATTCCCGATCTTCGGGGCTCCTGAGAGCGCTGGCTTCTTGCCGGCCTGAATCCACCTAATTGAACGACTTCACGCTGGGCCAGGCCTCCTGCGCGCTCATCGGCAGGTCGCGGATGATCCAGATGGTCAAATTGTTCTCGTAGGGCATGCAGTCGGTGCAGCGGTGCAATGCCCCGGGGGCCTTGCTGGTGCCCGGCGGCAGAACGACGCTGCCGGAAAAGAGCAGCACCTCGCCGGTGCAGTCGCCGGGCCCCCAAAGCCAATAGCTATTGTGGCCGGAGATGGCGGACGGCAACTCGTAGGTGTCGCGGAAAAGATCGATGGCGCCGGCTTGACCGTAGTTGGTGCCGAAGAAGCACGCTTTCTCCCGGTCCCTTTCCGGCAGCGACTGATAGACGCCGGAGACGGTGGCGGCGAGATCTTCCCAACCGTGCATGTCGGCGAAGAATTGGGGTAGGCGGCCGAGCTCGTGGCGCTCTTCGGTGCTCGGGGCGAAGCCCAGGGACTCGGCGTAGGCGACGTAGCTGTCCTCCGGCAGCAGCGGCTTGGCCAGCGGCGCGGCGGCGAGGCCCAGGACGATGAGGGCGATCAGGCCGACGCGGAGCACTCGGCCCCAGGGCTGGCGGATGCGCTCGGAGCGGCTCCAGCGGGAGGCGGCCACCGCCCCGGCGGGGAAGAGCAGAATGACCGCGGGAGCCAGATAGTAGGGTTTGGAGACCGAAAGGGCGAAGAGCAGAAAGGCCGTCACCGGGATCCAGGCCAGGGAGCGGTGCTCCCGGGCGGAGCCGGCGAAGAGCAACCAGCCGAGACCCGCCAGGGCGAGGGCGATGGCCACCGGCCCGAAGAGCTCCACCTGAGCCAGCGCGTACTCTCCAGGATTGAGCTCGACGATCTTGCCCGCCTGGGCGTTGGCGATGAATTCTCGGGTAGGCCAGCCATGGGCCATCTGCCAGAGCACGTGGGGGAGGAAGATCAGGCCCGCCACCGCGCCGCCGAGCCAGATCCATGGCCGCCGCAGCACGTCCCACCGCCGGCTCAGCATCAGGCCCACGGCGAGACCCAGCCCCAGCACGCCGACATCCACCTTATTCTGCAGCCCGATGCCCGCCAGCGCGCCGAAGAGCAGCCAGAGTCTTGGTTCTCCTCCGCTCAGCAGGTGCGCCGCCAGCCGTCCCAGCGCTGCCCAGATCAGCAGGTTGAAGACATTCATCGAGAAGGTCGAGCTGAGCGCCAGGAAGATCGGAGCGGTGGCGGTGAGGAGTTGAGCGGTGACCCGCGCCCAGGGTCGGCCGCCGAGCTCCCGGGCCGTCTCGCCGGTGAGCCACACCGTGGCTCCCGCCGCCAGGCCCGCTAGCCAGCGACCGGCGACCCAGGAGCCTCCCAGGCCCTCCACCAGCGCCGCCAGCAGCGCGATGAGGGGCGGATGATCGACATAGCCCCAATCCAGGTGCCGCCCGCAGGCGAAGTAGTAGAGCTCGTCCCGAAAGACTCCATAGCCCACCGCCGTGGCGAGGAAAAAGATCACCGTGATGGCCGGCAAGGCCCAGCGCACCACAAGCTCCCGACCGCTTCGCGCGTTCGCTTGCATCAAGTTGTATCCCGTCGTTGGTTGAGATGTGCCGATAGGGTAGCGCGTTTGCGGGCAAAAGGGTAGTCGCCTCGAGGTGCCCGGGATGTAGGCACAGTCGCCCACACCGTTGGCAAAGGCCCCGGCTAGTTTTGGTGACATCGGTCCCCCCGCGCGCTCGGTGCGGGATTTTGAGGAGTCATTAAGTGCTTTGATGAGTGACCTTTGCGGTAGGAAGTGAGGGTTCGGTTTACTCCTCTCCAGGGTTTGGCATCGCAGCTGCAATAGAGGGTCTTTGAGACGAGGTGTGAAGGGAGTCCCCCCTCTCCGGCGCT
>JAXHTF010000019.1 GCA_034211275.1 Acidobacteriota bacterium | reverse complement strand
GCACCGTCGGCTGGTTCACCGCGTTGTATCCGCTGGTGGTGGATCTCACCGGCGCCGAAGACGAGTCCGCTGCGGTGGTCGCCGCCAAAGAGGCCTCCCGGCGGGTGCCCGGCGAGGGCGTGGGCTACGGAGTGCTGCGCTATTTGCGGCTGGAGGGGGGGCTGGGTGAAGCGGCCGTGGAGGAGCTGGGGCCGGAGGTCAGCTTCAACTACCTCGGCCGGTTGGATCTGGCGGTGGACGCTTCCTCGCCGTTCCGTCTGGCGCCGGAGAGCCCCGGCTCGGAGCAGGCGGAGGAGGACCGCAGCGGCCATCTCTTCGACGTCACCGCCCAGATCCTGGAGGGGCGACTGCAGCTCGACTGGGCGTATCGGGGGGAATGGCACCGATCCGCCACCATCGCCGCTCTGATGGAGCGTTGGGTCGAGCGCCTGGAACGGCTGGCGGCGATCTGCCGAAGGCCCGAGGCGGGGGCCTACACCCCGAGCGACTTCCCGCTGGCGGAGCTCGAGGGACCGCAGCTGCAGCAGATTCTGGGTTCCCTCTCCGAGATCCGCAGCCTGCGTCCCAAGGAACGGCTGATCGAGGACATCTACCCGCTGGCTCCGGCTCAGCAGGGCATGCTCTTCCACAGTCTGCTGGCTCCTCAGGCGGAGCTCTACGTCGAGCAGCTGCGGGTCACCCTCTCCGGCAAGGTCGAGGGCGAACGCCTGCGCCAGGCCTGGCAAGCGGTGATGGCGCGGCACGAAGTGTTGCGCACCAGCTTCCTATGGCACGGCCTGCCGCGCCCGCTCCAGGTGGTGTGGGCGGAGGCGCCGGTGCCCTGGGAGGAGGAGGATTGGCGCCAGGTTCCCGCGGCGGAGCGGCAGCAGCGTTTCGAGGCGCTGATGGCGGAGGATCGCCGCCGAGGCTTCCGCCTGGATCGCGCGCCGCTGATGCGCTTCCGCCTGATCCGCTGGGAGGGGGACGACTACCGGGCGGTGTGGAGCCACCACCACATCCTCCTCGACGGCTGGTGCCGGGGGCGGGTCTTCCTGCACTTCCTCGAGGCCTGCGCGGCGCTGCGGGTGCGAGCCTCGGTGCCGAGGGGCGATGAGCGTCCCTATCGGGACTTCATCGCCTGGCTGCAGGCTCAGGATCTGCAGGCGGCGGAGCGCTACTGGCGCCGCCGGCTGGAGGACTTTGCCCATCCCACGCCCCTTTCCGTCGATCGTCCGGTACCGTTGGAGGGAACGGAAGGGTCCCCGCAGCGGGCGATTCCCGTAAGCGCCGCCCTCACGGCAGATCTGGTGGCCAGTTGCCGGCGTTGGGGCGTCACTCTGGCGGCGGCGGTGCACGGGGCTTGGGCGCTGCTGCTGGCCCGCTACTCGGGGCTCCGGGACGTGGTGGTGGGAACGGTGGTCTCGGGGCGTCCGGCGGAGCTTCCGGGGGTCGAGGAGATGGTGGGCCTGTTCATCAACACCCTGCCGCTTCGCCTGGCGGTGCCCGCGGATGCTACCGCTGAGGATTGGCTGGGGCAGGTCCAGCGGGCGCAGGGGGAGCTCGGGCAATTCGAGTACAGCCCCCTGGCGGAAGTGCAGAAGTGGAGCGGCGTGACCGGCGGGGATCCGCTCTTCGAGTCCATCGTGGTGGTACAGAACCTGCCGCCGGAGCTGCCCCGAACCGAGGGCGCCGGGGGGACCGATCGCGGAGCGGAGGAGGCATCGGTCCGGCCGGCGAACGCCGTCGCCGATCCGGGCTTCGAGCTCTTCGACCTGGACGGCTCGGAGCGCACCGACTTTCCCCTCACCCTGGTGGCGGAGCCGGGGGAGAGGCTGGAGCTGCGCTTCGAATACGAAGCGGCCCGCTTCGACGACGCCACCGTAGGTCGCATGCTCGGGCATCTCCAAGAGCTGCTGACGGGGATGGTGACGGATGGCCGCCAGCGCCTCTGGCGATTGCCCCTTCTCACCGCTTCCGAGCGCCACCAGCTGCTCGGCGAATGGAGCTCCGGTGGGGGGGCGGACCTGCCGCCGGCGGACCTCTATCAGCTCTTCGCCACCAGCGCCGTGGCGGCTCCGGAGGCTCCTGCGCTGATCAGCGGGGATCGACGCTGGAGCTATCGCAGTTTGGCGGTGGCGGCGGAAGCTCTCGCCGGCAGGCTGAACCGCTCGGGCGTCGGGGCCGAGGGCCGGGTGGGCCTGATCACCGGACGCAGCCCCGAGATGGTGCTGGGGCTGCTGGGGATCCTGGCCGCCGGAGGAGTCGCCGTTCCCCTCGACCCCCGGGATCCGCCGTCTCGCTTGTCGGCCCTGGCGTCGGGGGCGGGGGTCGAGGTGATCCTGATGGGGGAAGGCCTGGGGTTGAATTCCATAGCCGATCGCCTCGAGGCATCCGTACCGGTGGTGCTCTGCAGCCTGTCGGAGCAGGATGGAGTCTCAGAGGGAGACGCGGGATCCGCCACTGTGCCGCCGAGACCCGCCGCAGCTCCCCATCCCGAGGCCGCCGCCTGCTGCTTCTTCACCTCCGGCTCCACCGGTGAACCCAAGGCGGTGCTGCTGTCCCACGCCGCCCTCACCCGCTTCGCCGTGGAGATGGCGCAGGCTCTGGAGCTGCAGCCGGAGGATCGGTGGTTGCAATTCGCCGCTCCTACTTTCGACGTCGTCTTGGAGGAGCTCCTACCCGCGTGGACCGTCGGGGCGGCGGTGATTCAGCCGGAAGCTCAGGGGCCGCTGGCCCCCGCCGAGCTGGAGCGGCAGATGAGCGAGCACCGGGCTTCGCTGGTGGAGCTGCCGGCGGCCTATTGGCAGGTCTGGGTCGACGAGATGGCCGCCGCCGGCCGCCGGCCGCCGGCGACCCTGCGGCGGCTGGTGCTGGGGGCGGAGCCGCCGGATCTCGCAGCTTTGCAGCGCTGGCTCGATTGGGGTGTGCCGGTGACGCAGGTCTTCGGTCTCACCGAGACCGGCTGTACTTCGACCCTCTACCCGGTGCCGAAGGGATGGGGAAGCTCTTCCGGTCGAGCCCCGACCGAAGCTGCCAGGCTGCCGGTGGGCCGGCCGCTGGCGGGCAGCCGGGTCTACGTCCTCGGAGCGGAGCTGGAGCCGCTGCCGGAGGGCGCCCCTGGCGAGCTCTTCATCGGTGGGGAAGGCCTTGCCCGGGGCTACGGAGGCCGCCCCGCCGAGACCGCTCACCGCTTTCTGCCGGATCCTTTCGCCGCCGCTCCCGGCGCCCGGCTCTACCGCACCGGCGATGTCGCCTGCTGGCGCGCCGGTGGCTTGCTGGACTTCCTCGGCCGCCTGGACGACCAGGTGAAGGTGCGCGGAGTGCGCATCGAGTGCGGGGAGATCGAAGCCCAGCTGCGGCGTCTGCCGTCGGTGGTGGCGGCGGCGGTGGTGCCCCAGGGGGAGAGCGCCGGCGATCGGCGGCTGGTGGCTCACGTGGTCTTCGATGGCGACGAGGTGCCGCCGATGGAGCTGACAGCGAACCTGGCTGGGCAGCTGCGGCAGCGGCTGCCGGAGGCCCTGGTGCCGGCCCACTTCGTCTCCTGGCCGGCGTTGCCCCTGACCCGTCACGGCAAGGTCGACCGCCGGGCTCTGGGTCAGGCGCACCACGGCCGGCCCGAGGCCGCCTCCCGGCCGCCCCGCACGGCGCTGGAGAAGCGCCTGGCGGAGCCCTGGTGCGCGGTGCTGGGCGTCGCCGCCGTGGGCGCCGAGGACAATTTCTTCGACAGCGGCGGGGACTCCCTGTCGCTCATCCGTCTCGCTTCCCAGCTCTCCCAGACCCTGGAGCGGGACATCCCCCTGGTGGACCTCTTCACCTATCCCTCCATCGCCGCGCTGGCGCGCAATCTCGAGGGCGGTGGCGGCGAGGAAGTCCAGGATCAGGCTCGGCAACGGGCGGAGATCCGTCAGGGCGCCCGCCAGCAGGCCCGGCAACGAGCCCGCCGCCGCCGCCGGGCGGCCGACACCGATTCAATCCCTGCGGGAGACCCATCATGACCACCCACCCCTCCGCGGAGCTCGAAGGCTTCGCCGTCATCGGCATGTCCGGGCGCTTTCCCGGCGCTCGCGATCTGGCTGCCTTCTGGCGCAATCTGCGCGCCGGGGTCGAATCGATTCACCGCTTCGACGCCGAGGAGCTCCGCGCTGCTGGGGTCGAGGAGGAGGCCTGGACGGATCCCGCCTATGTGCCAGCCCTCGGCGTTCTCGAAGGCGTGGACCGCTTCGAGCCTTCCCTCTTCGGGCTCACCCCCAACGAGGCGGCGGTGATGGATCCTCAGCTGCGGCTCTTCCTCGAATGCGCCTGGGAGGCCTTTGAGGACGCCGGCTATGGCGCGCGGGACGGGCTGCAGCGGGTGGCGGTCTTCGCCGGCGCCGCCGAGAGCGGCTATGCCGAGCACGTGAAGGCCCACCCCGAGCTGGCCCAACGCATCGGCGAGCTGCAGGCGACCCTGCTCAACGAGCGCGATCTCCTCGCCATGCAGACCGCCTACCGGATGGATCTGCGGGGGGTGGCGGCGGTGGTGCAGAGCGCCTGCTCCACCTCGTTGCTGGCAGTGCATCTGGCCTGCCAGAGCCTGCTCACCGGCGAGTGCGACCTGGCCCTGGCCGGTGGGGTGGCGGTGAGCCTGCCCCAGGACCAGGGGTATTGGTGGGAAGAGGGCGGGGTGGTTTCCCCGGACGGCCACTGCCGGGCCTTCGATGCGGCCGCTGGTGGATCCCTGAGCGGCAACGGCGTGGGAGTGGTGGTGCTCAAGCGGTTGGCGGACGCCTTGGAGGACGGCGACCCCATCCGGGCGGTGGTGCTCGGGTCGGCGGCGGGCAACGACGGCGCCGCCCGTGCCGGTTACACCGCGCCGGGGGTGGAGGGGCAGCAGCACACCGTGGCGGAGGCGCTGGCGGTGGCCCAGGTGGAGGCGGCGACGGTGGGTTATGTGGAAGCCCACGGCAGCGGCACGCCCCTGGGCGATCCCATCGAGGTGGCGGCTCTCAACCAGGCCTTCGGCGCCGGCGCCGGCCCTGGGACCTGCGCCCTGGGGTCGGTGAAGACCAACCTCGGTCATCTCGACGAGGCGGCGGGCATCGCCGGCCTGATCAAGACCGTCCTGGCCCTCGAGCACGGTGAGATCCCGCCCAGCCTGCATTTCGAGCAGCCCAATCCACGCATCGACTTCGGCGCCGGGCCGTTCTACGTCAACCGCGAGCTGACGCCTTGGCCGCGCCCCGCGGGGAGTGCCCGCCGGGCCGGTGTCAGCTCCTTCGGTCTCGGCGGCACCGATGTCCACGTGGTGCTCGAGGAGGCTCCCCTCCCGAGGCCTTCGGAGTCTGCGGAAGGACCGCACTTGTTGGTGCTTTCAGCGCGCACCGCCGACTCCCTGGCCGCCGCCGGTGAGGCCCTGGAAGCCCATCTGGTGGCCCATCCGGATCTGTCGCCGGCGGATGTGGCTTATACGCTGCAAGTGGGGCGGCAGGCTTTGCCCCGCCGCCGAGCCCGGGTTTGGGACGGAGAGGTTGCGGGCGATGAGGAGCCGGGCCGCCGATTGTCGCCGGGCTCGTGGCTGGAGGGGAGCACCCGGGAACCGGGGGAGCTGGTTTTCCTCTTCCCGGGCATCGGTGACCAGCGGCCCGGGCAGCTACGCGCCCTCTACCAACGGGAGCCGGTGCTGCGGCGGGAGCTGGACCGCGCCGACCAGCTACTCCAGCCGCTCCTCGGGGTCTCCATCACCGGCCTCCTCTTCGCCACCGGGGCGGCGCCGGAGAACGGTCTGCGAGATCTGCTCTGGCGGGATCCACGGCTCGGAGAAGGGCAGGTCGACCTCGGCGATCTCGGCCGCACCGCCATCGCCCAGCCGCTGATCTTCGCGGTCGAGCTGGCTCTGGCCAAGCTACTGATGAGCTGGGGACTGAAGCCCGCGGCGATGATCGGCTACAGCGTCGGCGAGCTGACCGCGGCGTGCCTGGCCGGGGTGTTCCCCGAGGAGCGTGCCCTGGAGCTGGTGGCGGCGCGGGCCCGGCTCATCGAGGCTTTGCCAGCGGGAGCGATGCTGGCGATTCCCCGGCCGGAGGAGGCGGTGCTGCCGTATCTGGGGGGCGAGCTTTCCCTGGCCGCCGCCAACGGTCCCCATCTCTCGGTGGTGGCGGGGCCGAAGGAGGCGGTGGCGGAGCTTCGCCGGCAGCTGGAGGAGGAGGGGGTCCAGTGCCTGCCCCTGGCCGCTGCCCACGCCTTCCACTCGGCGATGATGGCGCCGGCGGTGGAGCCTCTCGAAGCGCTGCTGCGGGAGGTGCCCCTGCGGGCACCGTCGATTCCCTTCCTGTCCAACGTCACCGGCGGCTGGATCACCGACGAAGAGGCCACGGATCCGGCCTATTGGGCCCGCCACCTGCGTTCCACGGTGCGCTTCTCGGAAGGGCTGGAGCAGCTCCTCACCGGTCCTCCCCGGACCTTTTTGGAGGTCGGTCCGGGCCGGACCCTCAGTGCCCTGGTGCAGCAGCATCCGAGCCGGGACGACCGCCATCGGGTGCACCCGCTGCTCGGTGTCGCCCCCGGGCCGGGGGAGGTGCAGAGTCTGCTAGAAGCCGTCGGACGCCTGTGGGTGGACGGCCACGAGGTGCATTGGCCGGCCATGCACGACGGCCCGCGGCGCCGGCTGCGGCTGCCTACCTACGTTTTCGACCGCGAGAGCTTCTGGATCCCGGCGCCGGCGGACGCCCCGGACCGGACCGAGCCCGCAACCGGTACCGGCACCGGTGCCCAGCTGGTGGGCGACGACGCCTTCGCCGACGAGGCTCGGGAGGAGGCGCGGCTGCCTCTAGAGCAGTGGTTCTGGGTTCCGGTGTGGGACGCTTCGCCGCCGATCCCCGCCGCCGATGGCGAGGCGGTCTCTTCGGCGGCCCGGAGGTGGCTCGTCTTCGCCGCCGAAGATCGGCTCGGGGAGGATCTGGTCCAGCAGTTGGCGACGGCCGGTGCCGAAGTGTCGGTGGTGGTTCCCGGAGATGAATACGGCAGCTATCCGGACGATGGGATGGAGGGAGTGCATCGCTACTCCCTGCGTCCCGAGGTGCTCGAGGACTATCGCAGCCTGCTGGCGGATCTGGTCGCCGCCGGCGGTCCGCCCCAGCGCATCGTTCACCTGTGGGCCCGGGGTGGAGACGTCACGGCACCCCCTGGTCTCGAAAGCTTCGATCACTGGCAACGTCTCGGTTTGGGCTCCCTGGGACGTCTCGGTCAGGTTCTCGGAGATCTCGCCGCCCGCCAGGGTCCCGAGGATCTGCGGCTGACGGTGGTGGCGGACGGGCTCCTGCCGGTCACCGCTCAGGAGGCGGCGACGCCGGAAAAAGCCACCCTGGTGGGGGCTGCGCGGGTGCTGGGTCGGGAGATTCCGGGACTGGAGACGGCGCTCATCGATCCCGGCCCCGTCGATGCAGAGAAATCTCGTCAACTCTCACGCAGCGTGCGCCAGATCCTGGCGGAGCTGGCCTCGGGGAGCGGCGACGAGGAGGTCGCTTATCGCGGGCGCCAGCGCTGGACCCGAGGGTACCGCGCCCTGGAGCTTCCCGGGGAGCTCTCCGGCGAGGCTCCTGCGGAAGGTCGCTCGGAGCTGCCGATCCGGCGGGGCGGCGGCTATTTGATCACCGGCGGCGTCGCCGGGGTCGGGTTGGCCCACGCGGAGCATTTCGTGCGGCGCGGTGCGACGCGGCTGGTGCTCACCGCCCCGCCGGATTTCCCGCCTCGAGAAGAGTGGCCCCAGCGGATGGCGGAGCAGCACCCTCTGACGCCGGATCTGGAGCGTCTCTCGGCCTTGGCGCAACAAGCGGAGCTGTGGGTGGAGGCGATGGAAAGCTGGGACGGCGACTCCCTGGAGACTCTGGTGCGGGCCAGCTGCCGGCATCTGGGACGACTCGACGGCGTGGTCCACGGCGTCGAGACGGCTCGGGACGGTTTGCTCCAGCTGCGGCCGCCGGATCGTCTGCCGGGAGTCTACGGAGCTCAGGGACGCGGGGCCCTGGCGTTGACCTTGGCGCTGGAAAGAGCCTTGGAAGGGGAGGAGCTCGACTTCCTGGCCCTGTGCTCCTCCACCGGGGCTCTGGTGGGGGGCTTCGGACAGCTGGATCTGTGCGCCACGGCGACCTTCGTGGCGGCGCTGGCGGAGTCCCTCTCCGCTGCCGGAGTGGCGGCGACGGCGGTGGAGTGGGGACCGTTCCTGTGGGCCGTCGGTGAGGCTACGGCGCCTCGGGGCGGCTCGGAGCTGGAGCTCAGCCGCCGCCGGGAAATCGAACGCTACGGCATCTCGGAGACGGAGACCGGAGAGGCCTTCGACCGGGTGCTGGCGGCGGACCTACCGCGCATTGCGGTCTCGCCCCAACACCTGCTGCGCCAGATGCGGCGCGCCCGGCAGGTCACCGCCGAGGCGTTGCTGGGAGCGGCGCAGGATGGAGAGTCCACTTCCGCACCGGCGAGCCTCGACCGGCAGACCCTGTCGAGCCCCTGGGTGGAGCCCCGTAGCGAGCTGGAGACGAAGCTGGTGGAGCTGCTCCAACAGCTCTTCGGCTTCTCGCCCATCGGGGTGCAGGACAGCTTCTTCGAGCTCGGCGGGCACTCGCTGTTGGCGATCCAGGCGGTGACCCGCATGCGCGATCTCTGTGGGGTCGACCTGCCCATGACGGTGCTCTTCGACCACCCGACGGTGGAGGATCTGGCGGGTCGCATCCTCAAGGAGCAGCTGCAGGGAGTGGAGGGGGAACGAGAGCAAGAGGTAGCCCGGCTGCTGGAGGAGATCCGGGGCCTGTCCCCGGAGGAGGTGGAGCAGCAACTGACGGAATCGGGAGGGCCAGACTCATGACCTTGGACCCCAATCTTCTCGACTCGCTGACCCCGGAGCAGCGGGTGTTGCTCGAACGGCGGCTCGAGCGGCAGCGGGCAAACCAGGAGCCGGCGGAGCCGGAACCCTCCCGGTCCCCCCTCGACCACCCCGTTCCTCCCCGGGGACCGGGGGAGGTGTGGCCGGTGTCGCCGGATCAGGAGCGGCTGTGGTTGCTGCACCAGATGGAGCCGCTGAGCCCGGCCTACAACATCATCCACCCCCTGTGGCACGAGGAGCCTCTGAGCTTTGAGATCCTGCAACGCAGTCTGAGCGAGATGCTGCGGCGCAACGAGAGCTGGCGTACCGTCTTCCCGGCGGTGGACGGCCGGCCGGTGCAGGTGGTCCAGCCGGCGTCGAAGGTGCCGCTGCCGGTGGTCGATTTGCGCCGGGTCTACACGCCGGAGCTGCAGCCCATGGCTCGGGAGCTGACGGCCCGGGAGGGCTGGATTCCCTTCGATCTGGAGAAGGGTCCGGTGGTGCGCTTCGGCATCCTCTGGCTCGGCGAGGAAGAGTTTGTCTTCCTGCTCACGGTGCATCACATCGTCACCGACTGGATCACCCTCGAGGTCTTCTTCCGGGAGCTGCGCCAGACCTATTCCGCACTGCTCCACGGTACGCCGGCGCCGCCGGAGAACACCCTGCAATTCGCCGACTTCGCCGTTTGGCAGCGGCGGCTCCTGGAGGAGGGCTGGCTGGAGCCCCACTTCGAGTATTGGCGGCGGCATCTGGCGCAGGCGCCGCAGGTGCTGGAGCTGCCCACGGATCATCCCCGGCCGAAGCTGCAAACCCCCAACGGCCGGCGCTCCCTGGTCTCCTTGGATCCACAGCTGGCGGAGCGCCTGCGGGAGCTCAGCCGCCACGAGCGGGCGACGCCGTTCATGACCCTGATGGCTCTATTCAAGCTGCTCCTGATGCGCTACTGCAACCAGGAGCGCATCATCGTCGGCACCCCCAGCGCCAACCGCAACCGCCCGGAGCTGGAGACCATGCTGGGCTTCTTCCTCACCCAGCTGGTGCTCTACACCGACCTTTCCGGGGATCCCACCTTCCGCCGGCTGGTGCAGCGGGAGCGGCGGGTGGCCCTCGACGCCTACGCCAACGAGGTGCCTTTCTACCAGCTGCTGGAGGAAGTCCAGCCGCGGCGGGATCCGAGCCGTTCGCCGCTGGTGCAGGCGAGCTTCTTCATCCTCGAGTTCGACGACGATCTGGCGGTGGACGATCCGCGGTATTTGGATCCGGAGGACCGGTCGGCGCGGCTGGATCTGGCGCTCTTCTTCTGGGACGGCGCCGACGGCTACTTCGGTTGGTTCGACTACAATACGGACCTCTTCGACGCCACCACCGCTGCACGCATGGGGCAGCAGCTGCGAGCCTTGACCGCCGCGGCCATCGAAACGCCGGACGTCCCCCTTTCCCATCTCTCCATGCTGCTCCCCGCCGAGCGTCACCAGCTGTGTTGGGAATGGCCGGTGAGCGCATCGGTGCCGGCGCTGCCCACCTTGCCGGCGCTCTTCGCCGCGCGCGCTGCTGCCCATCCCGAGGCAGTGGCGGTGGAGGGCGCCGGGGAGAGCTGGACCTACGGCCGCCTGGAGCAGGCCAGCCGGGGGCTGGCGGAGGCCCTGGTGGAGGGGGGCTTGGGCGCAGAGGATCGGGTCGGGCTGTTTTTGGAGCGCACCGCCCGCTATCCGGTGGCGCTCCTCGCCGTAGCCCGTTCCGGTACCGCCTTCGTGCCGCTGGATCCGGACTTGCCCGACCCCCGCATCGACTTCATCCTGGGCGATTCCGGTCTGGCCGTCGTGCTCACCGAGGGCTCCCTGGAGGGGCGGCTGGAGGAGCTCCTGGCCCGCCGGGAGGAGGGCCACCGGCCTCGGGTCATGGTGCTCGGCCGGACGGTGGACCAGTGGGCGTCTCCACCGCCGCTGCCGGCGCCGGAGAGCTTGAGCGAACATCTGGCCTACCTGATCTACACCTCCGGTTCCACCGGCGAGCCCAAGGCGGTGGCGGTGGAGCATCGGCAGTTGGCTCACACCCTGAGCGCCGCTTTCCACCGGCTGGGTTTCGCCGCCGACGGATCGGACGACGCCGGTGCCGCCTGCGTCCTGCCCGCCCTCGCCTCCTTTGCCTTCGACATCTCGCTATTCGAGCTTCTGACCCCGCTGGTGGCCGGGGGACGGGTGCGGCTGCTGGATCGCCACCAGACCGCCGACGTGGTGGCCCTGGCGGCGATCGCCGAAACCGCTACCCACCTGCACGCGGTGCCGACCCTCATGGGCCAGCTGGTGGCCCACGTGCTGCGTCGAGACGCCGGTCCGTTGCGGTCCTTGAGGCGGGTCTTCGTGGGCGGCGAAGCGGTGCCGCCGGAGCTGTTGCGAGAGATGGCGAAGGCCTTTCCCGAAGCGGTGGTGGAAGTGCTCTACGGACCCACCGAGGCGACGGTGGTGGCCACCGCGTTCCAGGTGCCGGCGGGTTGGGCGCAGCCCTGGTACGTCCTTGGCCGTTCGCTGCCGGGGGTGCGCCTGTGGGTCGTGGATCCGACGGGCCGGCAGGTGCCGGCGGGAGTGCCGGGGGAGCTGTGGATCGGTGGCGGCGGAGTTGCCCGGGGCTATCACCACCGTCCCGACCTCACCGCCGATCGTTTTGTTGCCGCGGATGGCGAGCGCTTCTACCGCACCGGTGACCGAGTCCGCTGGCGCCCCGACGGCCGCCTCGACTTCCTCGGCCGGGTGGATCAGCAGATCCAGCTGCGCGGCTACCGCATCGAGCCGGGGGAGATCGAAGCGGCGCTGAGGCAGCATCCGGCGGTGTCGGCGGCGGTGGTGGCGGTGCTCGGAGAGGGGGATGCCCGGCAGCTGGTGGCCTGGGCGGAGGTCGGCGCCGGTGAGCCGCCGGCAGAGCCCTTCGAGAAGCCCACGGAGGAGCGCACCGAGCATCTGGCGGAGCAGCTGCGGGCCGAGCTCAGAGCCAGTCTGCCGGCGTACCTGGTGCCGGCGGCGGTGGTGCCGGTGGAGCGCATGCCCCTGACCTCCACCGGCAAGATCGACCGCCGGGCCCTGCCGGCACCGCCGGAGCTGGCTGCGACGGCGGAGCCGGCCGCCCCCCGCACCGACGCCGAGCGCTTGCTGGTGGAGATCTGGCGGGAGGCGCTGGGACGGGACGACGTGGGGATTCACGACAACTTCTTCGAGCTCGGCGGCGACTCGGTACTCAACATCCAGATCATCGCCCGAGCGGCGGAGCAGGGATTGCGGCTGATTCCCAAGCAGCTCTTCGAGCACCCCACCATCGCGGCACTGGCGGCGGTGGCCGGCAGCGGCGGCGCCGGGGAGCAGGGCTTGGTGGTGGGCCCGGTGCCCATGACGCCGGTGCAGCAGCGCTTTTTCCAGCTCTTCGGCGAGACCGATCCCCACCACTTCAACCTCTCGCTGCTGCTCACTTCGTCCGAGCCCTTCGAGGCCCGGCTCTTGGAAGCCGCCGTCGGCCGGGTTCTGCTGCATCACGACGGCCTGCGGGCATTCTTCGAGCGGGGGGGCTCCCAGGGTCCGGGTGGAGTTTGGCACCAGACCCTCGCCGGTGAGGAAGCGGCCCGGGGCCGGCTGCCGGTGGTGGATCTCTCACGCCTCGGGGAGCAGGCCGCGGCGTCGGCGCTGACCCATTGCGCCGGTGGAGTCCAGCGCAGTCTGCGGCTTGGTCGCCCCCCGCTGGTGCGCACGGTGCTCTTCCGCGGCGGCTTGCCCACCCCCCGGCTGCTGCTGGTCTTCCACCACTTGGTGGTGGACGGCTTGATGGTGCAGTTGGTGCTGCGGGATTTGCTGCAGGTCTACGCCGCCCTGGTGGCGGGAGAGGAGCCTCGGCTGCCCCTCAAGAGCGCTTCCGTGCGCGAGCTGGGCCGCCGTCTGGAAGAGCTCGCCGAGCATCCCGAGGTGCGGTCGCAGCGGGACTATTGGCTCAGCGAGGAGCGGCGGCGGGTGCCGCCGCTGACCTGGGGCGAGGGACTGCCGCCGGCGGCATCCCGAGACGACCTGAGCGTCTGCCTGGAGCCGGAGATCACCACAGAGCTCCTCGAGGAGGCACTGCCGGCGCTTCGGGTGCTACCGGAAGAGGCGGTGTTGGCGGCGGTGGCGCGGGCCTTCCAGCGCCCCCTGCCGGACGGCGGCCGGGCCGCGTTGGCGTTGTTGGTGGAGTTGGAGAGCCCTCTCGGCGGCGAGGCCCTGGACGACCTGGATCTCTCCCGAACCGTGGCGTGGAAAGTGGGCCATTACCCGGCGCTGCTGCAGCTGGAGGAGGATCAGGGGGCGGTGTCGGCGGTGACCGAGGTGCACCGGCAGCTGGCCCGGGTGCCGGCGGGAGGAGCGGCCTTCGGTCTGCTGCGCTACGCGAGCCCGGATCCGGAGCTGCGCCGGGCGTTCCGGGCACTGCCCCAGCCGGAGGTCTCCTTCACCTACGCCGGGCGCCTGCTGGATTCGCCAGGGCCGGATGCAGAGGACCCGGATGAGGGCAGCGGCGAGGTTCTCTCCGTGGCGCCAGAATCCGTCGGAGACGAGACCAGCCCCCGTCAGCCCATGGAGCACGCGCTGACGGTGGTGGCCCGACTGGAACCGGTGCCGGGGGAGGCCGGTGGTGCCGACAAGGGTGTCCGTCTGGCGCTGGATTGGGAGTTCAGCACAGAGCGATTCCCCCGAGGTGCGGTGGAGGCATTGGCTGAGCGCTGCTTGGAGACCCTACGGGAGCTGGTCGGCGGTCTCCCCGAGGGGCCCCTCGGCCCGGAGTCGATCCAACCCGAGGACTTTCCCCTGGCGCGTCTCTCCGAGGACGAGGCCGATCAGCTGGCCGGCGCGGTGAGGGACCGTTTCTCGGAGGACCCAGGGGGCTCGGTAGCGCAGATCGCCGATGTCTATCCCCTGGCTCCCATCCAGGAAGGCATGCTCTTCGAGCATCTCGCCGCCGAGTCGGATCCATACATCCTGCAGAGCAGTACAGAGCTCGGGGGTGAGATCGACGACGCAGCCCTGGAAGCCGCTTGGCAGTCGGTGATCCGCCGGCATGCGGTGCTGCGCACGGCCTTTCTCTACAGCGAGCTGGATCGGCCACTGCAGGTCGTGCTGAGGAATGTGTCCTTCGAGCTGTCCCGGGAGGATTGGCGTCATCGATCTGCTCGGGAACAAAGCGCCGGTCTCGAGGAGCTCCTCGCCGCGGAGCGTCGCCGGGGCTTCGACCTGACGTGGCCACCGCTTCTGCGCTGCGCCTTGGTACGGCTGGCGCCGGAGCGGCATGTGCTGGTCTGGACCGTTCACCACATCGTCTCGGATGGATGGTCGATGCCGATGATCCTGGAAGATCTGATGGCCTTCTACCACGCCGAGTCCAACGGCGTCCCAGTGCAGCTGCCGCCTGCAGTTCCCTATCGAGACTACATTGCCTGGCTAGCGCGTCAGGATCCGCAGCAAGCGATGGACTATTGGCGCCGGGAGCTCGCCGGGGTCGAGTTGCCCACCCCCGTCCGGCTGCCCGGGGAGGCGGCCGACGCTGCCTCGAGATCCGGCGCCTTTCGCTGGCGACTGGAGTCCGCTGCTTCCTCGAGCCTGCAAGAGCTGGCTCGGCGTCACGGCATCACTCTCAACAGCTTGATGGAGACCGTTTGGGCGGTGGTGCTCTGGCACCTCGGTGGCCGCCGCAGGGTGGTCTTTGGCGCCATCGGCTCCGGCCGACCGGCCACTCTGTCGGGCGTCGACTCCATCGTCGGTCTATTCATCAGCACGCTGCCCATACGCGTCGAGATCGATCCACGATGCTCTCTCCCGGCGCTGGCGGTAGAGCTGCAACAACGTACCTCCCTCGGCCGCCAGCACGAAAGCCTATCCCTCTCTTCCATTCGCAGGCAGATCGATCTCGCGCCGGACCAGCCTCTCTTCCTGTCCGCCATCGCCTTCCAGAATGCGCCGAGCGACGAGGGCGGAGAGATGGGGGCCGATCAAGGCTTGGAGATTCGCAGCAGTGAGCTCTTCGAGGATGCGGTCTTTCCACTGATCTGGTTGGTCGAGCCCGGCGACCGTCTCGGCTTCGAGCTGCAATACCAGCGGCCGCGCTTCGCTCCGGCGTCGGTGGAGCGCCTCGCAGGCCTCTTGACGACCTTTCTGTCGTCCTTGGCCGAAGCTGGGGATAGACCGGTGGGCGAGCTGCCGCTGCTCACTCCCGCCGAGCGGGCAGACCTGTTGCAGGCATCTGTGGGGCCGCCCGTGGCGGATCCCGAGTCGAGCCTTCACGGGCTGGTCTGGGCGCAGGCCCGAGAAGCTCCCGCAGCGTTGGCGCTGATCGATGACGAGCGCCGCTGGAGCTTCCGAGAGCTGGCGGAGGAGGCGCGGACCTTGGCGCAGGATCTCCGCGATCGAGCGGTGATCCCCGGCGAGATGATCGGCCTGTGCGCGGAGCGGTCTTCGTCCTTGATCGTGGGGATGCTCGGAATTCTGGAGGCCGGCTGCGCCTTCCTGCCCCTCGACCCCGCCTATCCCCGGCAGCGCCTGGCGTGGATGATCGGAGACGCCGCTGTGTCGCTGGTGGTGACCCAGCCGGCGGCCGCTCCCCGGCTGCCCCCGGATGTGCCCCGGCTGGAGCTCGCCGCCCCGGGTGTCCACGGAGAAGCCCCGCGATCCGGAGCTGCCGGTCTCGGGCCCGCGGCTCTCTGCCATCCCCGCGCGGCGGCCTACGCCATCTATACCTCGGGCTCAACCGGGGAGCCCAAAGCGGTGGTGGTGGACCATGCCGCAGCGGCGGCCTACACCGTCGAGATGTCCCGTCAGTTGCAGCTCGGACCCGGCGACCGGATGCTGCAATTCGCTTCTCCGGGCTTCGACGTGGTGGTGGAGGAGGTGTTCCCGGCTCTCGCAGCCGGTGCCGCGGTGGTGGTGCCCGGTCGTGACCTCTTGCTGTCCACCACGGAGCTGGACCAGGTGCTCGCGGCGCATCGAGTCAGCGGGATGGAGCTGCCGGCGGCCTACTGGCAGCAGTGGGTGATGGCGCTGGCGGAGTCCGGCGAGAGCCCACCGCCGGATCTTCGCAGGGTCCTGGTGGGCTGCGAGCGGCCCGCCCCGGAGCAGCTCGCCATCTGGCGTGGCTGGGAGATACCCCTGCTCTACGTCTTCGGCCTGACCGAGACGACGGTGACCTCGACGATCTACCGTCTGAGCGCCGACGGATCCCTCGACTTGCCCATCGGCCGGCCGGTCGGTGGCAGCCGGGTCTACCTTCTCGATGTCCGCGGAGACCTGGCGCCGGTGGGTATTCAGGGTGAGCTCTTCATCGGAGGGACCGGTGTCGCCCGGGGATACCACCGGCGGCCGGCGCTGACCGCTGACCGCTTCCAGCCGGATCCGTTGGCCGCCGAGGTTGGGGCTCGACGGTACCGAACCGGAGATCTCGGTCGCTGGAGAGACGACGGCGAGCTGGAGTTTTTAGGGCGCAAAGATCAGCAGGTCAAGGTGCGAGGGTACCGGGTGGAGCTGGGGGAGATCGAGCACGCCCTGCTCGCTCTGCCGGAGGTGCGCGCCGCTGCTGTGTTGGCTTCATCGCGCAACCGCAGCCTGCGGCTGACGGCTTACGTCGTCCCGGCCACCGAGGAGGAGCTGGAACTGGGGCCGGCGCTGGCCTCGACGCTGCCGGCGTACATGATTCCCGGACGCTTCGTGCGTCTGACCTCGCTCCCCCTGACTCCCAGCGGCAAGATCGATCGCAAGGCTCTCGCCGAGCTTGGGGATTCCGCCGGTTCTCCGGATGCCGGTAGCGGCGAGCTCGTCGAGCAAGGCGCCGAGGCGCCGCGCAACGAGGCCGAAGCGAAGCTGGCGCAAGTGTGGTCGAAAGTGTTGGGAGTTCCCGCCGTCGGCATCCACGATGACTTCTTCCAGCTCGGCGGCGACTCCATCCTGTCGATTCAGGTGACCGCCCGGGCTCGACGGGAAGGGTTGGAGATCACTCCCCGTCAGATCTTCGAGCACCCCACCGTCGCGCAGCTGGCACAAGCGGCGGCCCGGGTCTCGGAGGAGGTGGCGGAGCGCCGAGAGATCTTCGGTGAGGTTCCCCTGTTGCCGATTCAGCGGTGGTATCTCGATCAGGCTCCCGACGAGCTAGAGCTCTTCCAGCTGCCGGTGCTGCTGGCTCTGACCGAGCGCTGGCGGCCGGGCGCTCTGGAAACCGCGTTGCGGGTCCTGGTCGAGCATCACGATGCCTTGCGGACCCGCTTTCGCCGGGGAGACGAGGGATGGAGCCAGGAGATTCTGCGTTCCGCCGAGACGCCGGTACTCCAGCCTCACGGTCCCCGGTTGCTCGAGGTCTACGATCTTTCCAGCCTGCAGCCGGAGGATCGCGAGACGGTGTTGATCGAGATCGGCGGGCGCTTGAAGCGCGGCCTCGACCTGGGAGCCGGGATCGTGTTCCGGGGGGTGCTCTTCGACTTCGGTCCCGAGGAGTCACAGCGGTTGCTGATGGTGGCCCACCATCTGGTCGTAGATACGGTGTCGTGGCAGATCTTGGTGATGGATCTGGTCGAGGCATACCGGCAAGCCGAGGCCGAAGTGCTCGGGGACGGCACTGCCGAGCCGGCCCTGCTTCCAAGGTCTACCTCCGTGCTCCAGTGGGCTGAAGATCTGCGGCGCTTCGTCGAGGAGGGAGGGTTGGAAGGAGAGGAAGCCTATTGGTCGTCGGCTCGGCGGCGGGCGGCGAGGTCGGTGCCGTTGGACCATCCGGACGGTGCGAATGTCGAAAGCAGCGATCGTACGGTGAGCAGCCGGCTGGATCCGGCGGTCACCGCGGCGTTGCTCTCGGAGCCGGCGCGGGTCTATCGCATGAACGTTGCCGAGGTGCTCTTGGCGGCCCTCGCCCGGGCGGTGAGCCAGTGGGCCGGCGCTGGGCCTCTGGTGGTGGATCTGGAAGGGCACGGTCGGGAGGAGATCCTCGACGGAGCGGACCTGTCGCGCACCGTCGGTTGGCTGGCGGCCATCTACCCGGTGCTCTTGGAGGCCGAAGGAGGCGAAGAACCCGGAGAGCTGCTGCCGGCGGTCAAGGAGCAGCTCCGGTCGGTGCCCGGCCGCGGGGGATTGGGCTGGGGGCTGCTGCGGAGCTATGGGCCGGAGCCGCTCCGCCAGGCCCTGGCAGAACAGCCACCGGCGCAGATCCTGTTCAACTATGTCGGTCAGCTCGACCGCGGCCTGGACTCCGACCTGCCCTTCCGGCTGCTCCTGGGAGAAGCCGGTGAGCCGCCGCAGACCGACGGCCCCCGGCCCTATGTCCTGGAGCTTGGCGCTTCGGTGACCGATGGTGCCCTGAGCGTCGACTGGAGCTTCAGCGAGAACCTTCACGACGAGTCCACCATCCGGGCTCTGGCAGACGCCTTCGAGACCTCTCTCCGCCAGCTGGTGGAGCATTGCCAAGGCTTGGAGAAGCCGGTTCTCACGCCCTCGGACTTCCCCCTGGCGGGCCTCGACCAAGGCGAGCTGGAGGGGCTCCTGGAGGGTTTGGAAGCAGGGCAGGAGATCGAGGATATCTATCCCCTGTCCCCGATGCAGCAGGGAATGCTCTTTCACAGCTTGGCGGAGCCGGACGACGGCCTGTACATGGCTCAGCTCACCGAGCAGACCGACTCTCTGGATCCCGGCACCTTCGTCCGCGCCTGGGAGTGGGTCATCCGCCGGCACGAGGCGTTGCGCAGTGGTTTTCACTGGCAGGGCTTGGAAAGGCCGCTACAGACCGTGTATCGATCCGCCACGCCCGAAGTGCGGGTCGTGGATTGGAGCTCGTTGCGCTCCGCGGATGCCGAGGTGGAGCTGAGGCGTTATCGGGAGCAGGATCGGCGCAGGGGATTCGACCTCTCCGTGCCGCCGCCTCTGCGCTTCCTGTTGGCCCGCCGCGGCGGCGACCGGTGGACGGTGGTCTGGAGCTACTACCAGGGCTTCTTCGATGGCTGGAGCATGCCTCTGGTGACGTCGGATCTGGAGCGTTGCTACGGAGAGCTGGTCGCCGTCCACCGGCCGCCGGAGCTCGCTCCGGCGCCGCCCTACGGCCGGTACATCGCCTGGTTGGAGGCCCGGGACCGGACGGCGGACGAAGCGTATTGGCGCGAGCGTCTGGCGGGCCTCACCGGGCCTACGCCCCTGGCGGTGGATCGTCCCGTCGCCGAGCCCCGCTACGGCAAGCGCTCCCGGCGGCTGCCGGCTGACTTCTGGGACCGGATTCAGGCCTTCAGCCAGCAGCAGCGGCTGACTCCGGCGGCGGTCTTCAACGGCGCTTGGGCCCTCCTCTTGAGCCGTTACAGCGGTCGCCGGGACGTGCTCTTCGGGGTCACGGTAGCCGGTCGGCCGCCGGAGATCCCGGACGTGGAGGAGATGGTCGGTCTGTTCATCAACACCCTGCCGCTGCGGGTCGAGGTGGAGCCTCGGGAGAGCTCCAGCGCCTGGCTGCAGCGAGTGCAGGGGGATCTGCTGGCGCTGCAGAGCCATGCGTCAGTGCCGCTGCAGAAGATCCAGTCCTGGAGCCCTCTGGGAGCGGGCCGAACGCTGTTCGAGAGCTACACCGTGTTCCAGAACCTGCCCTCCGATGCGGTTCACACCCCGAGCCAGGAGGATCCTTCCGCCGACGGGGATGCGGCGGAGGTGGAGGAGCGTTCCCATCTGCCGCTGGGGCTGGCGGTGCACCCTGGAAGGGACCTGTTGCTGGAAATCGAGCACGATGCCGGTCGCATCGGCGAGCCGAGGGTGGAGCGTCTTCTGGGGCATCTCGAGCGTCTCCTGGGCGGATTGACGGCGGCGTCCGGGGGCCTGCTGCGGGAGTTGTCGCTGCTCTCCGCCCCCGAGCGTCATCAACTGCGGGTGGAGTGGTCCCGGCCGCCGGCCCGGGAGGGGCACGGAGGGGAGGCGCCGGCCTCTGCCCTGGAAGAGATCCTGGCTTGGGGGCGGCGGTCTCCGGATCATCCGGCGCTGGTGGTCGAGGTCGCTGGCGGGACTCTGGAGATCAATTTCTCCCAGCTGTCCAAGCGGGTCGAATCGCTGGCGTCGGAGCTCAGGAGCCGAGGCGCCGGCCCGGAGACGGTGGTGGCGGTGACCGCGGGACGGGAGCCCGCTTTGGTGGTGGCGCTGCTCGCCGCACTGCGGGCGGAGGCTGCTTTCCTGCCCCTGGATCCGGCCCATCCTCCGGCTCATCGCCGAGGCCTGCTGGAGCGCAGCGGGGCGGGGCTCCAGGTGGTGGTGGGAGAGGATGGCGAAGAGGTCGCTCCGAGGGTGCCGGCGTTGTTCTTGGCGCCGGACGGCAGCCTTCTGGAAGGCTCCTCCAGCATCGGCACGGCCCCGGCGGTGCCGGTCCCGCCGGCAGGTTCTGAGTCCAGCAGCCTGGCGTATTTGATCTACACCTCCGGATCCACCGGCGAGCCGAAGGGCGTGGGGATCCCGCGGGGGGCGCTGGATTCCTACGTCGCGATGATGGTCCGCCGTCTTGGGCTCGGACCGGACGACCGGGTGCTGCAATTTGCTTCCCCGGCCTTCGACGTGGTGGTGGAGGAGGTCTTCCCGGTGCTGGCAGCGGGGGGGGCGGTGGTGCTGCCGGGGGAGGATCTGCTGCCCTCGGTGGAGCGGCTGGCGGAGCTGGTGGAGGCGTGGGGAGTGACGGTGATGGAGTTGCCGGCGGCGGTGTGGCAAATCTGGGTCGAGTCCTTGGGCGCCTCCGATGCCCGGCCGCCGGCGAGCCTGCGATGGCTGCTGGTGGGCTGCGACAAGCCAGCTCCGGGACCGCTGGCCCGCTGGCGCCGTTTCGGCGTGCCCTTGGCATACGTCTTCGGCCTGACGGAAACGGCGGTCACCAACGCCCTGCAGGTCGTGCCGCCAGGGGCACGCGAGCTGCCACCTCGGGAGCTAGAGGATCTGCCCATAGGCCGGCCCGTCGCCGGATCCCGGTTGCTGGTTCTGGGGCCGGGGGAGGAACCCGTTCCGGCAGGGGTGCCCGGTGAGCTCTACATCGCCGGGGAGTGCCTGGCCAGGGGCTACTTCCGTCGCCCCCGATGGACCGCCGAACGTTTCCTGCCCTGCCCGCTGGCGGCGGTGGCCGGCGATGGCTCCGCTGCCGGGGGTCACCGCATGTACCGCACCGGAGATCTGGGGCGGTGGCTCGACGACGGCCGGTTGGCTTTCCTGGGGCGCGTCGATCAACAGCTGAAAGTGCGGGGCTTCCGCGTTGAGCCCGGTGAGGTGGAGACGGTCTTGGGCGCCTTGGAGGGTGTCGAAGGCGCTGCAGTGAAGGCGGTTTCAGGCCCTGCCGGTGCCCGGCTGGCGGCCTACGCCGTGGTGTCTCCCGGTCGCGATCTGGACGCGGAGGCGTTGCGCCGGCAGCTGCGATCCCGATTGCCGGACCATCTGGTCCCCTCCTCTCTCCAGCTGCTGAGGGAGCTGCCGGTCACCGCCAACGGCAAGATCGATCGCGCGGCCCTGCCGGAACCCAGGGCCGACGGCACGGGAGAGGCCGAGGCTCCCCGGCCCGGCGCCGAGATGGCGGTGGCGAAGATCTGGTGCCAGGTGCTGGGAGTCGAGGAGGTTGCCCGGGAGGACGACTTCTTCGCCCTCGGCGGAGATTCCATCCTCAGTTTGCAGATTGTCTCGCGGCTGCGGCGGGACGGGTTGCGCATCACTCCTCGGCAGGTCTTCGAGCACCCGACGGTGGCGGAGCTGGCGGCGGCGGCCACGGTGGCGGAAGAGCAGCCATTGCAGCGTGGGCCGCAATCGGGCGCGGTGCCGCTGCTGCCGATTCAGCGCTGGTTCTTGGAAGCGGGATTGGAGTCGCCGACCCACACCAACGCATCGGTCTGTCTGCGCCCCCGGCGGCGCATCGAGGGGCGCCGGCTGGGGCAGGTCCTGGAGCGCCTGGTGCGGCGCCACGACGCCCTGCGGTTGGCGTTTCGTCGCGAGACCGGGAAAGGAGCCGAAGGGGGCTGGCATCAGGAAGTGCTGCCACCGGAGCTGGCGATCCCGTGGGCGACGGTGGATCTGCGAGCTTTGGCCGAAGGCTGGCGCAGGGGCCTGGAGGATGCCGCCTCGGCGCTGCAGGAGAGCTTCCGCCTGCACCGCCCGCCGCTGCTACGGGCGGTGCTCTTCGAGGTGCCCGGCGAGGATGCCGGCGACCAAGCCGAGCCGTCTGGTGGGGAGCAGCGGCTGGTGCTCATCGCTCATCATTTGATCGTCGACAATGTCTCCTGGCAGGTGTTGGCGGAAGACTTGGAGCTCGCTCTGCGGCAGCAGGAAGACGCGGAACCCGCCGAGTTGCCGCCTCTCACCACGTCCTTCCTGGATTGGAGCCGGCGGCTGCAGGAATTCACCGGGGCGGGGGGCTTCGAGGCGGAGATCCCCCACTGGCGATCCTGGGCCGCGGAGGCGCCGAGCCCGGTTCCGCTGGACTTCGAGGATGGCCTCAACACTCAGATCTCCGAGGACGCGGTGGTGGTCACTCTCGACGAGGAGCTCACCGCGGGCGTGCTGACGGACATCCCGGCGGTTGTGCGCACGCGCTTGGACGAGGTCTTGCTCACCGCTGTGGTCGAGGCCATCGGGGCCATGCCGGCGGGAGCAGAGCCCCTGGGCCGTCGGCTGTGGGTCGAGGTCGAAGGCCATGGTCGAGAGAGTCCCTTAGCCGAGCTCGATCTATCGCGTTCCATCGGCTGGTTCGCCACCCTCTGCCCGGTGCTCCTGGATCTGGAGGCGTGGTCTGAGCCGTTGGATGCGCTGACCACCGTCAAGGAGACGATGCGGACCATCCCATCTCGCGGTCTCGGCTTTGGCTGGTTGCGGGATTATGGGCCGGAGGAGGTGCGATCACGACTGACGGACATGCCGTCCCCGCCGCTCCTGTTCAACAACCTCGGACACCTGGGGACGACCGCCGGACCCGCGGCGGAAGCCGATGGGGAGGCCGGGGAGCAGGAGCCCGGCAGGACCCTCGAGGTGGTGCAGGAAGATATCGGCGACGAGTTCGGCGCCGGGGCTCTTCGCACCCACCTGTTGATCGTCGAGGCGGCTTCCTTCGAGGGCCGGATCGAGGTCTCTTGGCGCTACAGCCGGCAACTGCACCGCCGGCAGACCATCGAGAAGATGGCCGCGGGTTTCACCCGGGCGGTGGAGCGTCTGGTCGCCGAAGCGCGGGCCCTGGACGGGAAGCGTTGGTCACCGGTGGATTTCCCGCTCGCCCGGCTCACGCGGGGGGAGTTGGAGGGGCTGGTGGCGGCGCTGCCGGAAGAGGACGAGATCGAGGATGTCTATCCTCTCTCTCCCACCCAGGAGGGAATGCTCTTCCATGCCCTCTACGAGCCCCAGGGAGGAGACTACGTCGCCCAATCCAGCTATCGTTTCACTTCGGGGCTGGACATCGAGCGGTTCCGGCAGGCCTGGCAGCTGGTGGCCCGCCGCAATGCCGTGCTCCGGACTTCCTACCATTGGGAGGCCCTGCAGGGGCCGCTGCAGGTGGTCCACGCCACCGCCGAGATTCCAGTGCGAGTGGAGGATTGGCGGCATCTGGACGCCGACGGCCGCGCCGACGCCCTGGCCCAATACCTGGAGGAAGATCGCTTCGAGGGGTTCGATCTTTCCATGGCGCCGCTGCTGCGCTTTCTGCTGGTGCGCGAGACCGACACCGAGCACCGGATGGTGTACACCCTGCACCAGAGCATGGCCGACGGTTGGAGCATTCCCGAGCTCTTCAGCGAGTTCCTGGGGGTGTATTCAGCCCTCTCTGCGGGCCAGGCCCCGGACCTCACCGAACGGCGTCCGTACCGCGACTACATCGCGTGGCTTCAGCGCCAGGACCGCGAGGCAGCGCAGGCGTATTGGCAGAGCTCCCTGGCCGGTTTCCGCGCGCCGACGCCGCTGCCCCGGGGAGATGCCGGCGGCTCCTCTCGGCGCATCCACGCCGCCACCCACCGCCTCCTGCCGGCCGACGTCAAGGCGCGATTGGTGGCGGGAGCCCGCCGTCAGCAGGTGACCCTCAACACCCTCCTCCAAGGAGCCTGGGCGCTGGTGCTGGCCACCCACAGCGGTGAACGGGACGTGGTCTTCGGCGTCACCTTCTCCGGCCGGCCGCCGGAGCTCGAGGGGGTGGAGGAGATGATCGGCCTGTTTATCAACACCCTCCCCATGCGCGCGACGGTGCGTCCGGAAGCCCCCGTCGGAGAGTGGCTGCTGGACCTCCTGGAGCGCCAGATGGAGATGCAGCAATACCAATACGCTGCCCTGGCGGATGTTCAGCGCTGGAGCGAGGTCCCCAACGACACCTCCCTCTTCGATAGCTTCCTGGTCTTCCAGAATGAGGCCTTGGATCTTTCGAAGGTGGCGCCGGCCGACGGTCTGACGGTGGACGAGCCGGAGAGCGAAACCTCTGACGAGCGATCTCACTACCCGCTCAATCTGGTGGCCCATCCAGGGCCCGAACTCGGTTTGGAGATGGAATTCGATCAGGCCCGGCACACCACCGCCACCGTGCAGCGATTGCTGGGCCAGGTGGAGACCCTGATGCTGGAGCTGGCGGAGAGCGGAGGGCGGAAGCTGAGCCAGCTGCAGCAGCTGACGCCAGCGGAACGGCACCAGCTGGCCGTGGAGTGGTCCTCGGGGACACCGATGGGCCGGCGAGCGATGTCCCCGGCGGAGACCTTGGATCAGGTCTTCGCTCGGTGGGCCCGTAGGCGTCCCGAGGCGGTTGCCCTGAGCGACGAGTACGGCACCGTCACCTACGGTGAGCTCGATGGGTTGGCTACCCGCCTGGCTTGCGCCCTGGCCCGGAGGGGGGTGGAACCGGAGGTGTTGGTGGCGCTGTGCCTGCAGCGCAGCCGCTGGATCGTGGTGGCGATCCTCGGGGTGCTGCGCGCCGGAGGTGCTTATCTGCCCCTGGATCCGGACTATCCCGACGAGCGCCTGCGCTTCTGCTTGAAGGATGCCGGAGTGGAGGTCTTGATCACCGATCAGGCTACCCAAGGGAATCTGCCTCCCTTCTCGGGGGAGATTCTGCGGGCGGATTCCGAGGCCGACGAGGAGCCGGCGATCCCGCCGGGTCCGCTGCCGGCAGGCGGATCTGTCGACGCGTTGGCCTACCTCATCTACACCTCCGGCTCCACCGGCCGGCCCAAGGGTGTGGCGGTGACCCACCGGCAGGTCTCGAGCCTGTTTCGCGGCTGTGAGGAGATCTGCCGCTTCGGCCCCGACGATGTCTGGACTGTTTTTCATTCCTATGCCTTCGATTTCTCGGTGTGGGAGCTGTGGGGGGCGCTGCTCCACGGCGGCCGGGCGGTGATGGTGCCGTATTGGACCGCGAGGAGCCCGGAGGACTTCGGCCGCCTGCTGATAGAGGAGGGGGTGACGGTGCTCAGTCAGACGCCCTCCGCTTTCTATCCGCTGGTGGAGGCTCAGGCGGCGATCTCCGGCGAGTCATCCGATGCCCGGCGGGAGCCGGCGCTGCGCTACGTGGTCTTCGGAGGCGAGGCTCTCGACGTTGCGGCCCTCGGTCCCTGGTTCGAGCAGCGTGGGGATGAGCAGCCACGGTTGATCAACATGTACGGGATCACCGAGACCACCGTGCATGTCACCCATCGGTGGCTGACCCGCGAAGATTCCGCAGAGGCCGGAGGCAGCCCTATTGGCCGGCCCCTGCCTCACCTCCAGGTCTTCCTCCTCGACGCAGCGGGACGCCCGGTGCCGGAGGGAGCCCCGGGAGAGGTTTACGTCGGTGGAGCGGGTTTGGCCCGCGGCTATCTCGGGCGGCCGGCGCTGACGGCGGAGCGCTTCGTGCCTCACGGCTTCAGCACCGAGCCCGGTCTCCGGCTATACCGTTCCGGCGATCTGGCCCGCTGGCTTTCCCACGGAGAGCTGCAATACCTGGGGCGCCGGGATGATCAGGTACAGCTGCGGGGACATCGCATCGAGCTCGGAGAGGTCGAGGCGATGCTGGCTTCGCATCCGAAGGTGGCCCGGGGAGCGGCGGTAGTTCAACGGGCCGGCACCGAGAAGGCTCGGCTCGTGGCTTACGCGGTTCCGGCCACGGACCAGGATCTGCAAGCGGAAGATCTGCGCCTGTACCTGGGAGAGCGGCTACCCCCTGCCCTGGTGCCTTCGGCCATCCTTCAACTTCCCGAGCTTCCCCTGACACCCCACGGCAAATTGGATCGGCGGGCGCTGCCCCTCTTGGAGGCGATTCGGGAGGGTGAGAGGGTGGCGCCCCGAACGAAAACCGAGGAGGTAGTGGCGGCCGCGGTGAGCAAGTCCCTGGAGATCGAGGATCTCGGCGTGACGGACAATTTCTTCGCGCTGGGGGGCAATTCCATCCTGGCCATCCGTCTGGTGGCCTGGTTGCACCAGGCTCTCGAGGTCTCGGTTCCTCTATTTGAGATCTTCAACCGGCCGACGGTGGCCGAGCTCGCCGCTTTCATCGACGAAGAGAAGGCGAAGAACGCTAGGGAGGGACCGGCCACGGAGGAGGAGAGGGGCGAGAAGATGCTCAGAGGACCTCTGTCCTTCGTCCAGCAGAGGCTGTGGCTGAAGGAGCGCCTGCAGCCCGGTGGGGCGCTCTTCCAGGGAACCTGGCCGATCACCTTGGAAGGCCCCTTGGACGTGCAGACGCTACATCGGGCCCTGGGAAGGCTGATCTTCTCCCAGCCGTTGTTGGCGACGGTCTTCTTCATGGGGTCGGCGGGGCCCGTTCAGCAGGCCGCCGCCGCCGGAGCGGTGCGCGATCTGGCGGAGGCTCAGCGGGCGACCTTGCCCGTCCTCGATCTCGGAGGGCTGCCCCCGGAGATTGCCGAGGAAGAGCGACTCCGCCTCGGGAGGATCCAGAGTCTGGCTAGCTTGGACCTCGAGCAAGGCCCACCGCAGCGAGTGCGGCTATTCCGTCTGTCCCGGCAACGCCATTCCCTGCTGGTCACGCTTCATGGCACCGTGGCCGATGATCCCTCGGCCGCTGTCTGGATGCGGGAGTTGATCCGGCACTACAACCGCATTGGCCTCGGCGAGGAGTTTTTCGAGCGGCGCCGCTTCTTCTTTGCCGAGCAGGCGGCCGAGCAGCACTCCATGGCCACCAGCAGTGCCCTGGGCAGAGAGCAGGCCTACTGGCAGCAGCGGCTCGCCGGCTGGACGGGATCTTGGTCGCTCCCCGACGATCCTTCGGCTTCCCCGACAGACGAGGGTGTCCGGGTGCTTCGGCGGGAGCTCGATCGGGTGCATCTAGAAACGCTGTTCCCGAGCCCAAGGCGCGGTTCGATGGGATTGGCTTCCCTGGTTGCGGGGGTGCTGGGCCGGGTGCTGCAACGCCACGGCGCCACCGGGGATCTGGTTCTGGGTCTACTGGTGGATTGGCGCGAGGGGGAACAGGAAGAAGCTGTTCCGAAGCCCTTCATCGGTCCAGTGGAGCAGACGCTTCCGCTGCGCCTGGAGCTGAAACCGGAGAGCTCGCTGCAGGAAATCTGCGATCAGGCCAGGGCTCGTCTGATGGAAGACTACGAGCACCGGCAGCTGCCCTTCGAGCAGCTGGTGGATATGCTCTTTCCCACCCGTTCTCTGGACCTGGGACCTCTGCTGCCGGTGGCGTTCCGGATCCGGCGTTGGAGCCAGCGCCGGGCGAAGATCGGCGACCTGGAGGTGAGCCTCGGCGAGGCAATTCGCCGCCGGCAGGAATTCCACTGGCTATGGGATCTGGAGCTCGAGGAGGGGGGTGCCCGGATCGCTCTTCACTATCCGTCGGACCGCTTCTCGAGGGCGCGGATGGAGTCCGTGCTGGAAGATTTTCTCCGTCTTCTGACGGTCGCTGACGCCGAGGGTCCCGAGGATCCTCCCGGCGGCGGGACGGGCCCCGGCTCCGATGAGCATGAGGGTGAGGCCCATGGCGGAGGCGGCCCGCTGTCGTTCTCTCAGCAGCGAATGTGGTTCATCCAGCGACTGGATCCAGGGAGTGCCGCCTACAACCTGCCCATGCCCATGGCGGTGGACGAGGGCTTGGATCCGGTGGCCCTCTCCCAAGCCGTCGAGCAGTTGATCAAGCGCCAGCAGGTGTTGCGCACCCGCTTCGTGGAGATCGACGGTCAACTTTGGCAGGTGGTGGACCCCGCACCTGGCGGTCTGCTGCCGGTGGTGGACCTGCGCGGGCTGGGCAACCCCGAGGGCGAAGCCGAGGAGCTTCTAGGCCGGGAAGCGGCTCGGCCCTTCGACCTGCAGGACGAGCCGCCGCTACGGGTGCGGCTCCTACGGACCGCCGAGGATCGCTGGATCGTCGCCTTCAACCTGCACCATATCGCTGGCGACGGCTGGTCCATGGAAATCTTGCCCCGCGAGCTACTGGCGCTCTATCAGCAGGCGGTCACCGGGGAGCCCGCGGGGCTGCCGGAGCTTCCCGAGCAATATGCCGACTATGCCGCTCGTCAGCGGCGGGAGCTGTCCGGAGACCGGTTGGAGCGGGAGCTCGAATTCTGGCGGCGGGAGCTGGCGGAGGTGTCCCACACCCTCGACCTGCCCTTTGATCGCCCTCGGGAACCGGTGCCTTCCGTTACGGCGGGCGTCGCCAGCCGCGATCTATCCCCCGCCCTGGCTCAAGTGCTGCGGGACTTCAGCTTGCGGCAGCGAGCGACTCTCTTCCACACCCTGCTGGCGGCCTTCCACCTCCTCCTCGCCCGGCTCTCGGGGCAGCGCGAGCTGTGTGTCGGAACTCCCGTGGCCAATCGGGAGCGGCCGGAGGTGGAGCACCTGGTGGGCTTGTTCGTCAATACCTTGGTCTTGCGCAGCGATCTCGCCGGCGGTCCGAGCTTCGAAGAGTTGGTGCGGCGCACCCGCCGGCGGGTGATGGCGGCCCAGGAGCATCAGGGGCTGCCGTTCGAGAAGCTGGTCTTGGAGCTGGCTCCGGAGCGCTCGTTGCAGCAATCACCCCTGTTCCAGGTGATGTTCACTCTGGCGTACCGTCCACAGGAGGTGGCAAGGTCACGTGCAGGAGGCCCGGCCCGGCTGCGGCCGGTGGCCCCGGGGGAGGCCGCGGGGGAGGCCAAATTCGATCTCTCTCTCGAGGTGGCGGAACTGCCGCGGGTCCTGCAACTGCAGCTCGAGTACCGGCGCTCACTGCTCGATCAGACCACCGCGAAGCGTTGGCTGGGGTACTTCGAGAATTTTCTGCGGGCGGGCCTCGCCGCTCCTCGTAGCGACGTCTGGCAGCTCCCCCTGTTGAGCTCGCCGGAGCGTCACCAGCTGGTCTGGGAGTGGTCCGGGGAAGCGCCGCCTAGGGATGGCGAGGCCTTGGTGCCCCGCTTCCTGGCCTGGGCACGGCGGCGTCCCGAGGCCCCGGCGGTGGTGGCGGCGGACGGTACGGTGCTCACCTACGGCGAGCTGGAAAGCTGGTCGCGGAATCTGGCGGCGTTGCTGCGGGCTCGGGGTGTCGGTACCGAAGAGCCGGTGGCCCTGCTGGCGGAGCGCTCACCCGGGGCGGTAGCGGGGATCGTGGCGATCCTGCGCTCCGGTGGTTCCTATCTGCCGCTGGATCCGGAACAGCCCGCGGCGCGCCGGGCCTTCATGGCGGAAGACGCGGAGGCCCGTCTGGGACTGGCGGCGCCGGAGCTCGTGGACCTGGCGCAGGCGGAGCTTGGAGCGGTGAGCTGGATACCGCTGCTTGCCTCCGGCTCTGGGGTGGAGCCGGAGCTGGGGGGCACGACGATGGAGCTCGCCGCTGAGTTGGCTACCCGTGAGTCGGCTGCCGGCGATGTCCTGGCTTACACCATGTACACCTCCGGCTCGACGGGGCAGCCCAAGGGCATCGACATTCCGCAGCGAGCGGTGGCGCGGCTGGTGGTCGACACCGGCTATCTGGGCTTCGGGCCAGAAGAGCGCCTGGCCTTCGCTTCCAACCTCTCCTTCGACGCCTCCACCCTGGAGATCTGGGGCGCGCTGCTGCACGGAGCGAGCCTGGTGGTGGTGCCTCGGGAAGTGGTGCTCGACGCCGAGGGCCTGGGGGGGCGGCTCGAAGCTCACGGGGTGACCACCGTCTTCATGACCACCGCTCTGCTGCACCAGCTCGCGGCCCTCTCGCCCGCGTCCCTGGCGGGCGTCCGACAGGTGGCCTTCGGCGGCGAGACGGCAGATCCCGGGCGGGTACGGGCGATTATCAAGGCGGGGCCTCCGGAGCGTTTCCTTCACGTCTACGGCCCGACGGAGAACACCACCTTCAGCACCTTCTTCCCTCTCGGGGACGGGGCCCACGAGATCGCGCCGGATGCCGCCAGCATTCCCATCGGCAGCGCCCTCGCCCACAGCTCATTGCTGGTGCTGGACGGTTGGGGAGAACCGGCCCCTGTGGGCTGTGCAGGCGAGCTGTGCGTCGGCGGTACCGGCCTGGCCCGCGGCTACAGGCGCCGCCCGGCCCTCACCGCCGAGCGCTTCGTGCCCCATCCGCAGGCCGGCCGCTGGCCGGTGCCGCCGGGGGCGCGGCTCTATCGCACCGGCGACCGGGGGCGTTGGCTCGCCGCTGGAACAATCGATTTCCAGGGCCGGGCCGACCGCCAGGTGAAGATCCGCGGCTTCCGCATTGAGCCGGGGGAGGTGGAGTCGGTGCTGGTGGCCTGTCCGGCGGCGGCATCGGCGCTGGTGGAAGTGGTGGAGGACGAGGCCCAGGGGCGGCGATTGGTGGCTTATTGGGTGCCGGCGCAGGAGGAGGCCGACGAAGAGGCCTTGCGCTCCTGGGCCGAGGAGCGGCTGCCGGCCTTCATGGTGCCAGCGGCCTGGGTGCCGCTGGAGGAGTTCCCCCTCACCGCCAACGGCAAGGTGGACCGGCGGGCACTGCCGGTTCCGGAGGCGTTGACGGCAGCCGGCGGTGTCGCGGCCCGCATACCTCCGCGCACCGAGACCGAGGTGGCGGTGGCGGATGTTTGGCGACAGGTGTTGGGGATCCAGGAGCTGGGAGTGGAGGACGACTTCTTCCACCTCGGTGGCCACTCCTTGCTGGCCACTCGTCTGGTGATCGGGCTGCGCGGGAGCCTGGGCGTGGACCTGCCGCTGCGGACGGTCTTCGAGGCGCCGACGGTGGCGGGTCAGGCAGCTGCGGTGCAGGTCCTGCTCTCCGGCGAAGCGGTACCGGCGGCTCCGCTGAAAGCGTTGTCGGTCGGGGAGCGCGACCACCCCCTCTCCTTCGCTCAGCAGCGGCTGTGGTTCATCCAACGCTTGGATCCGGACAGCGCCGCCTACAACATGCCCATGCCCATCGAGATTGGCGAGGCACTGGTGCCGGCGGCGTTTTCGCAGGCGGTGGAGCGGCTGATGGAGCGCCAGCAAGTGCTGCGCACCCGATTTGTCGAGGTGGACGGAGAGCCTCGGCAGATGGTCGAAGAGGTGTCTCGGCAGGCGCTGCCGGTGGTGGATTTGGCGGGCTTGGGGGCGGCGGAGGAGGAAGAAGCTCGGCGGCTGCTGGGCCGGGAAGCGGAGCGGCCCTTCGATTTGGAGGCGGATCTACCGCTGCGCACCTGGCTGCTGCGCCGAGGCTCCGACAGCTGGGTCTTCGCCTTCAATCTGCATCACATCGCTGGCGACGGCTGGTCCATGGAGGTGCTGGCTCGGGAGCTGCAGGCGCTGTACCGGTCGGAGCTGACCGGGGGGCCGGCGGACCTCCCGGAGCTGCCGGTCCAATACAGCGACTTTGCCCGCTGGCAACGGCGGGAGCTCTCCGGAGAGCGACTGGAACGGGAGCTCGGCTTCTGGCGCCGGCAGCTGGAGGGGCTGCCGGCGATGCTCGAGCTGCCCTTCGATCGTCCCCGCCGGGCCGAGCCCGCCCCCGAAGGCCGGATCTTGGCAGCGGACCTGCCGCGGTCGGTGAGCGAAGGTCTGCGGCAGCTGGGAAGTGGTCTGCATGCCACCCTTTTTCACACCCTGCTGGCGGCTTTTCACCTGCTGCTGGCACGGCTCTCCGGCCAGCGGAATGTGTGCGTCGGGATTCCCTCCGCCAACCGGGACCGGCCCGAGGTAGAGCATCTGGTGGGCTTCTTCGTCAACACTCTCGTGCTGCGCAGCGAGCTCGCCGACGGTCCCGGCTTTTCCGAGCTGGTGCAGCGCACCCGCCGCCGGGTGGTGAAGGCCCAAGATCATCAAGACCTTCCCTTCGAGAAGCTGGTGGAGGAGCTGGCTCCGGAGCGCTCGCTGCAGCAATCGCCGCTCTTCCAGGTTATGTTCACCGTCGAGCACGGCGCCTCGGAGCCGGATGCCGAGACTCCCGGAGATCCCGACGGTGCCACCCGGCGATCGTCGGAGGGACGCGTAGGAGCGGTGAAGTTCGATCTCTCGGTAGAGATCTCGGAGGAGCCCCAGGGACTCCGGGTGACCTTCGAGTACCGCCGCTCGCTGCTCGACCTCACGACCGTGAGCCGCTGGCTCGGCAGCTGGGCGGTGCTCCTGCATCACGCTCTGGAGGAGCCGGAACAGGATGTTTGGCGCCTGCCCCTGCTGAGCGCCGCGGAGTGCCACCAGCTGGCGCTGGAGTGGTCCGGGGAGGCGCCGTCGTGGCAGGCTGAGGGCGTTTGGGGGAAGGACGGGTTGGTCGGCCGTTTCCTGTATTGGGCGCGGCGGGGTCCTGAGGCTCCGGCGGTGGTGGCGGCGGACGGTGCGGTACTCACCTACGGCGAGCTGGAGCTCTGGTCCGGCGCCTTGGCGGCGGAGCTTCTGGCCCAGGGCCTGGCGCCGGAGGAGCCGGTGGCCTTGCTGGCGGAGCGCTCGCCGGCGGCGGTGGCGGGGATTCTGGCGATCCTGCGCGCCGGCGGTGCCTACCTGCCCCTGGATCCGGAGCAGCCGGCGCCGCGGCGGGCCTTCATGGCCGAGGACGCCGGTGCCCGCCTGGGGTTCTTCGATGCGGGTCTGGTCAGCGGCAACGGGCTCCAGGAGGAGCTCGGCTCGCTGCGATGGCTACCCCTTCGAGCCCTCGATGCAGGGCCGGAGCGGGCGCCGGAGCTCGACGCCGGTGCCCAGCCGACGGGCGCCCTGGAATCCGGCGACGCCCTGGCCTACACCATGTACACCTCCGGCTCCACCGGCCGGCCCAAGGGCATCGACATCCCCCGGCGGGCGGTGGCGCGGCTGGTCCTCGATACTGGCTACCTGCGCTTCGGGCCGGAGGAGCGGCTGGCCTTCGCCTCCAACCTCTCCTTTGACGCCTCCACCCTGGAGATTTGGGGCGCCCTGCTCCACGGAGCGAGCCTGGCGGTGGTGCCGCGGGAGGTGGTGCTCGACGCCGAGGGGCTGGGCGCCAACCTCGCGGCCCGGGGAGTGACCACCGTCTTCATGACCACCGCCCTGCTGCACCAGGTGGCGTCTCTGGCTCCGGCGTCCCTGGCGGGGATTCGGCAAGTGGCCTTCGGCGGCGAGACGGCGGATCCCCGGCGGGTGCGGGAGATCCTCCGGGCGGCACAGCCGGAGCGCTTCCTCCACGTCTACGGCCCGACGGAGAACACCACCTTCAGCACCTGGTCGAAGATCCAGGAAATCCCGCCGGAGGCCGACACCGTACCCATCGGCCGCGCGCTGGACCACAGCTCGGTATGGGTGCTTGACCGCTTTGGCGAGCTCGTCGTTGCGGGCGTCCTGGGGGAGCTTTGCGTCGGCGGTGCCGGCCTGGCTCGAGGCTATCGCCGCCGCCCGGCTCTCACCGCCGAATGCTTCGTGCCCCATCCCATGGCCGGCCGTGGGCCGGTACCGCCGGGAGCGCGGCTCTATCGCACCGGTGACCGGGCGCGCTGGCTCGCCGCCGGAGAGATCGACTTCCAGGGCCGTGCCGACCGCCAGGTGAAGATCCGCGGCTTCCGCATCGAGCCCGGGGAGGTGGAGTCGGTGCTGGCGGCCTGCCCGGCGGCAGCCTCGGCGGTGGTGGAAGTTGCGGAGGACGGCACCCGGGGGCGGCGGCTAGTGGCCTATTGGGTGCCCGCCGGTGCCGAGGGCACCACCGACGGCGACCACCGCGACGAGGAAACGGCCCTGCAGCGCTGGGCCCAGGAGCAGCTGCCGGCCTACATGGTGCCGTCGGCGTGGGTGCGTCTGGACGAGCTGCCCCTCACCGCCAACGGCAAGGTAGACCGCCGAGCGCTGCCTGCTCCGGATCATCCGTCGGAGGCCGCCCTCGTCGCGCCCCGGACGCCGTTGGAAGAATCGGTGGCGGCGGTGTGGCGGGAGGTGCTGGGAGTCGAGGCGGTGGGGGTGGCGGACGACTTCTTCGCTCTCGGCGGCCACTCCCTGCTGGCGACCCAGGTAGTCTCCCGCCTGCGTTCTCGGTTGGGAGTGGAGCTGCCGCTGCGCGCCGTCTTCGAGGCACCGACGGTGGCGGAGCAGGCGGCGGTCATCGCCGAGCTGGAGAGCGGCCGCCTCGGCAGCGCTCCGCCGCTGGAACCGGCGCCTCGGGATCGCCCCCTGCCGCTCTCCTTCGCTCAGCAGCGTCTGTGGTTCCTCGACCAGCTGGATCCCGGCAGCATCGCCTACAACATGCCCTTCGGTCTCCGCCTACGGGGGCCGCTGGCGGTGGAGAGCCTGCACGCTGCCCTGAGCGAGGTCGCCCGGCGCCACGAGGTGCTGCGCACGGCGTTCGAATCTGAGGCCCTTGAGGCAGGCGAGGAAGAACCCGTCCAGCGGGTGCTGGCGCCGGCGCCGGTGGCTCTGCCGGTGGTGGACCTTTCTACTCTTTCCCGGCAGTCGGGTCTTTCCCGGTACTCGGGCTCCAGCCCGGGCGCCGACGCCGAGGATGCGGTGCAGGCCTTGGCGTCGGCGGAAGCGGCGCGGCCCTTCGATCTGCGGCGGGGGCCGGTGCTGCGCACGCGCCTGCTGCGGCTGGCGCCGGAGGAGCACGTGCTCCTGCTGACGCTGCACCACATTGCTGGCGACGGTTGGTCCCTGGAGGTGTTGACCACGGAAATGACCGAGTTCTACGCTGCCGCCCTCGCCGGCCGGCGTCCCTCGCTGCCGGATCTGCCGGTGCAATACGGCGATTACGCGGTGTGGCAGCGGAGCTGGCTGCAGGGGGAGGTGCTGGAGGCGGAGCTGGAGCATTGGCGCCGGCGCCTGGCGGATGCGCCGCCGCTGCTGGAGGTGCCCACGGATCACCCCCGCCGGCCGCTGCCGGAGCGCCGGGCGCGGTCGGTGGAACTGAGCTTTGGGGAGGGCTCCGAGGCGCGGCTGGAACAGCTGGCGCGGGAGCTGGAGGCGACCCCCTTCACGGTGTTGCTGGCGGCGTGGATCGGCTTCTTGGCGCGGCTTGCGGGGCAGCGGCGGGTGAGCGTCGGCACGCCGGTGGCGGGGCGCAGCCGGCTGGAGCTGGAGCCCCTGGTGGGCTTTTTCGTCAACACCCTGGTGATCAGCGTCGAGGCGCCCGCCGAGGACAGCTTCCGGCGGCTGGTGACGGCGGTGCAGGGAGCGATGCTCGACGCCCAGGAGCACGCCGAGGTGCCCTTCGAGCGCTTGGTGGAGGAGCTGGTGCCGGAGCGCAGCCTGAGCCACACGCCCCTCTTCCAGGCCTTCTGCGCCTTCTACCAGGGCCGCGGAGGGCAGGGAGAGGCGTCTTCCGGCGACGGTTTCCGGGGTCTCGGCGAGCTCGGCCTCGAACCGCTGATGGACGCCTCGACGGCGCCGGCGAAATTTGATCTCAGCCTCTATCTCGGCGGTGGCGACGGTGGTCCAGAGGCCACTCTGGAGCTCACCGCGGAGCTCTTCGACGCCACCACCGCCGGCCGCTGGGGCGGGCAACTGGAGCGTTGGATCACCGCCGCCCTCGACCGCCCCGAGACACCGCTGGCGGAGCTGCCGCTGTTGAGCCCGGCGCAGAGCCAGCAGCTGACGGTGGAATGGCCCTCGGCGCCGTCCGTCCGCCGAGACTGGTTCTCGCCGGTGGAACCGTTCCTGGAGCAGGCCCGGCGCCAGCCGGAGGCGCCGGCGCTACGCTGGGGCGAGACCCTGATTCGCTACCGCACCCTGGAGGAACGGTCCCGCGCCCTGGCCGTGCAGCTACGGCGGCTGGGGGTGGGGCCGGAGGTGCCGGTGGCGGTGTGCCTGCGGCGCACCCCGCGGCTACCCATGGCGCTGCTGGCGGTGTGGCGCGCCGGTGGCGCCTATGTGCCGCTGGATCCGGAGTACCCCGAGGCGCGGCTGCGCTTCATGTTGGAAGACTCGCAGGCGGCGCTGGTGCTCACGGAGAGCGCCATCGAGGCTTGCCTGCCGCGGGATTTCTCAGGCCGGCGCTTGCTCCTCGACCGAGAGCTCGACTGGCTCGCTCCGATAGAGGAGGGCGAGGGTTTGTATCTGCGGTTGCCGCGCCCCGAGCAGCTGGCCTACCTGATCTACACCTCCGGTTCCACCGGCCGGCCCAAGGGCGTGGCCATTGAGCACGGCAGCGCGGCGGCGCTGCTGGCCTGGGCGGTGGAAACCTTCTCCCGAGAGGAGCTGGCGGTGACCCTGGCGGCGACCTCGGTGTGCTTCGACCTCTCGGTTTTCGAGCTCTTCGCACCGCTGGCGGCGGGGGGCTCGGTGCTGCTGGTGGACGACGCTCTGGCTCTCGGGCAGCTATCCTCGGAAGCGCCGCCGACCCCGATCAACCCGAACCTGGTCAACCCAACCCTGATCAATACCGTGCCGTCAGTGCTGGGAGAGGTGCTGGCGCAGGTTTCGAGGGCCGGTGGCGGGCTTCCGGCGTCGGTGGCCACCGTCAACCTCGCCGGTGAGGCGCTGCCGGCGGATCTGGTGGCGCGGCTGCGGGGCGAGCCCGGGGTGCGGCGGGTGCTCAACCTCTACGGTCCGTCGGAGGACACCACCTATTCCACCGCCGCGGAGGTGTTGGGGGATAGTGCCCCACCGTCCATCGGCCGCTCGGTGACGGGCAAGCGGGCGCGGGTGCTGCCGGTCGGCGGAGCCCTGGTCGGTGGCGCTGGCGCCGAAGTTCCCCTGGGAGCCGCCGGCGAGCTCTATCTGGGCGGCGCCGGCCTCGCCCGTGGCTATTGGCGGCGGCCGGGTCTCACCGCCCAGCGCTTCCTCCCGGATCCTGCGGCGGGGGTCACCGCCGCCGCCGGCGCTCGCCTCTACCGCACCGGGGACCGGGTGCGCTGGCGCCGCGACGGGGCGCTGGAATATCTCGGCCGCCTGGACGATCAGATCAAGCTGCGGGGCTTCCGCATCGAGGTGGGAGAAGTGGAGGCGGCTCTGCGCGCCCATCCGCAGGTGGCGGATGCGGCGGTGGCGGCGGTGGATGCCACGCCGGGTGGCGCGGATCGCATCCTGGGAGCCTGGTTCAAGGTCGCGTCGGTAGAGGCCTCCGGCGAGGAGTCGCCGGCGGAAGAGTCACTGGCGGAGGAGCTGCGCCGCTGGCTGGCGGAGCGCTTGCCCTCCCATCTGGTGCCCCAGCGGCTGTGGCCGGTGGCGGCGTTGCCCCTCACCGCCAGCGGCAAGCTCGACCGCGGCGCCCTGCGGCCGCCGGAGGAGGATCGCCGATCCAGCGGCTCCGGCGGACCGCCCCAGGGGGAGCTGGAAGAACGCTTGGCGACGCTTTGGCGAGACGTGCTGGCTCCGGCAGCTTCGGAGTCGGCGCGGCTGGGCCGCCACGATGACTTCTTCACCCTCGGCGGCCACTCTTTGCTCGCGGTGCGCTTGATCGGTCGCATCGGCCGCGAGCTGGGGGTGGACCTGCCTCTGCGGGCGGCTTTCGAAGCTCCCACCGTGGCGAGTCTCGCCGTGCGCATCCGGGAGGTGGGGACCGAGAGCTCTGCTCCCCCCATAGTTCCCGTTCGTCGGGACCGCCCACTGCCTCTCTCCTTCGCCCAGCAGCGGCTGTGGTTCCTGGACCGGCTGGAGGGCGGTGGCAGTACCTACAACATGCCGCTGCCGATGCCGCTGGACGAGGAATTGGTGCCGGAGGCCTTGCACCGGGCGCTGGACGGCCTGGTGCGCCGCCACGAGGTGCTGCGCACCCGCTTCGTCGTCATGGACGGAGAACCGCGGCAAGTGGTGGAGCCGGCGAGCTCCCGCTTTGGGCACTCCAGCGCCTTGCCGCTGCCGGTGGTGGATCTGCGGCGGCTCGCCGGTGCCGGAGAGGCCACGGCCCGGCAGCTCGCCGCGGCGGAGGCGGAGCGCCCCTTCGACCTCGCTGCGGATCCGCCGTTCCGGGCCTGCCTCGTACGCTTGGGTGCGAGAGGCGGAGAGAGCTCTTGGCTGGGCCTCTTCAACCTCCATCACATCGCCGGCGACGCCTGGTCACTGGAGATCCTGGAGCGGGACCTGCGGGAGCTCTACTCTGCTGCCCTGCAGCGGCGGCAGCCCCAGTTGCCGGACCTGCCGGTGCAATATGGCGATTACGCGGTGTGGCAGCGGAATCTGCTGCGCGGAGAGCGGCTAGAGGCGGAGCTGGACTTCTGGCGCCGGGAGCTGGCGGAGGTGCCGCCGGTCCTCGAACTGCCCCATGACCGCTCGTCCTCCGGCCTGCCGTCGCCGGAGGCGGCGGTAGTTTCCCGCCGGCTGGGGGAGGAAGCGCTCCAGGGTCTGAGGACCGTCGCCCGCCGTCATCACGGCACCCTCTTCGGCTCTCTGGTGGCCCTTACCCACCTGTGGTTGGCGCGGCTCTCGGGCCAGCCGGTGGTGGCCGTCGGTGCGCCGGTGGCCAATCGCCAGCGCGGCGAGGTGGCGGACCTGCTGGGCTTCTTCGTCAACACCCTGGTGCTGCGCAGCGATCTGGCGGACGGTCCGGGCTTCGATGAGCTGGTGCGGCGTACCCAGCATCGGCTGTTGGAGGCCCAGAGCCACCAGGAGCTGCCCTTCGAGCGCCTGGTGGAGGAGCTGGCGCCGGATCGCAGCCTGGAGCACACGCCGCTCTTCCAGGTTTCGCTCACCTTCCATCCGCGGGATCCCAGTTCTCTGGCTTCCAGGCCGGAGCCGTCCGGAGCCGATTCCGAGGCCGAGGCTGCTGCTGCGGCGGCGAAATTCGATCTCATGATCGAGGTGCGGGAGCGGGCAGACGGTCTGCGGATTGACGTGCAATATCGCAAGGCCTTGTGGCAAGACGAGACCCTGCGCAGCTGGGGGCGTAGCCTGGAGACCCTGCTGGCCGGAGCGCTGGCGGCGCCGGAGACCGACGTCTGGAGCCTCCCGCTGCTGACCCCGGAGGAGCGGCACCAGCTACTCGTCGAGACCAGTGGCGAGACGCCGGCCTGGCCCAAGCCGGGGTTGGCGCCGGGGCCGGTGTCTGCCTTCCTGGCCTGGGTCCGCAAGGCGCCGGCGGCCCCGGCGGTGGTCTCGGAAGACGGTGGCGTCCTCACCTATGCCGAGCTGGAGACCTGGTCCGGAGCGCTGGCCCGGCGGCTGCGGGATCTGGGGGTGGCTGCGGAAGAGCCGGTGGCCCTGCTCGCCGAGGGCAGCGCCGCGGCGGTGGCGGGAATCCTGGGCATTCTCCGCGGCGGCGGTGCCTATTTGCCGCTGGACCCCTCCTACCCGCCCCGGCGGCTGGCGGCGATGGTGGAGGACGCCGGGGCGACCAAGGTCCTGGTGGCCGAAGAGCTCGAAGAGGCGGCGTCACCGTGGCTCGCCTCCGCGCGATTGGCGGTGATCGGCCTGGCGCCGCGGCCGCCCGCCGGTCGCAGCCATACCGGGGATGCCGGCGATCTCGGAGAGCGCTTCCAGGATCCACCGGAGAATCCCGGCGGTCTGGCCTACATCATGTACACCTCCGGCTCCACCGGCCGGCCCAAAGGAGTGGAGATCGAGCGCCGGGGGGTGACGCGGCTGGTGTTGGAGACGGACTACTTGCACTGTGGGTCGGAGCAGCGTTGGTCGCTGATGTCCAACCTCGCCTTCGACGCCTCCACCTTCGAGCTTTGGGGGGCGCTGCTTCACGGCGGCAGCCTGGCGGTGATCCCGCGATCGTCGGTGCTCGACGTGGAGGGGTTGGGGGACCATCTCCGCCACCGCGGGGTTACCTCCGCCTTTCTCACCACCGCTCTCTTGCACCAGGTGGCGCAGCTGGCACCGGGTTCCTTGGCGGGGCTCCAGCAGGTCGTTTTCGGCGGCGAGGCGGCGGATCTTCGTCGCCTGCGGTCGATCCTGGCGGCGGGAGCGCCGGAGCGGCTGGTCAACGCCTATGGCCCGACGGAAAACACCACTTGCAGCACGGCCTTCTCCGTTCATGAGTTGGCTCCCAAGGCAGCTACTGTTCCCATCGGCCATCCCATTGCTCACAGCTCGGCTTGGGTGCTTGATGCCCGTGGGGCTGCGGTGCCCACCGGTGTGGTGGGAGAGCTCTTCGTCGGCGGCGCCGGTCTGGCCCGCAGCTATCGGCACCGACCGGCCCTCACAGGCGAGCGCTTCGTCCCTCACCCGCGGGCCGGTGAGGGTCCGGTAGCGGCGGGGGCGCGGCTCTACCGAACCGGCGACCGGGCGCGGTGGACGGTCTCCGGGGAGATGGAGTTCTTCGGCCGGCGGGACCAACAGGTGAAGATCCGCGGCCACCGCATCGAGCCTTTGGAGACCGAATCGGTCCTTGCCGCCTGTCCTGAGGTGGCCGCGGCGGCGGTGGTGGTCCGGATGGTGGCGGGAGCCGGACCGGAGCTGGTGGCCTATTGGGTTCCGGTGGATGAGGAAACGGGGGAAGAGCTACGCCCCCAGCGCTGGCTCGAGGAGCGGCTGCCGGCCTACATGCTGCCGTCGCTGTGGGTGCGATTGTCGGAGCTGCCCCTCACTGCCAACGGCAAGGTGGACCGTCGGGCACTGCCAGCGCCGCAGCGCCAGGGGAGCATCGCCCGCCCGCCCCAGGGACCGGTCGAGGAGGCTCTGGCGGAGATCTGGGGCGAGCTTTTGGGGCTCGACGAGGTGGGGGCCGAGGACGATTTCTTCGCTCTCGGCGGTCACTCTCTGCTGGCGGCCCAGGTCACGGCCGAGGTTCGCCGGCGGTTGGGCCTCGAGCTCTCGCTCCAGGCCTTCTTCGAGACGCCTACCGTCGCCGCTCTGGCGCGGCGCTTGTCCGGCGAGGACCAGCCTCCCGGCACCTCCTTGGTAGCGCTCAGCTCCGGGCCTCTGCAGACGGGGCCTGAGGACAAGGCGCCGCCGGTGTTCTGGATCCACGCCGCCACCGGCCTGGCCCAGGCCTATCGTCCCGTGGCGCGGGCGCTGGAAGATGTCGGAGCCCATTGGGGCGTCCAGGCCCGGGGCCTCGACGGCGAGCAGCCGGCCCGCAGCATCCCGCAGATGGCCACCGCCTACCTGGAGGAGATCCGCCGGGCGCAGCCCATCGGGCCTTACCGGCTTGTGGGCTGGTCCTTGGGCGGGGTCGTGGCCTTCGAGATGGCCCGCCAGCTCCGCGCTGCCGGGGAGACGGTGGAGCCGCTGGTGCTACTGGATTCGGTGCTCGGCGCGGTGAGCCGGGAGGAGCTGGCCGACGAAGCTCTGATGGTCAGCTCCTTCGCCGCCCACCTGGGCCTGCCGGCGCCCAAGTCTTGGGTGGGTGATCCGCTGGAGGCCCTTCTCCAGGACGCCGAGGCGGGCGGTCTGTTCCCTCGACCGACCCTGGAGCGCCTCTTCGCCGTCTATCGGGCCTGCCTCGATGCGCTGGCGAGCTACGACCCGGGATCCCTCGATGGCTCTCACCGCGGAACCGTGTACCTGCTGCAGGCCTCGGAGCCAGTGGATGCGCCGGCGGAGCACAGCTGGCGGCGCTTGCCGGGGCTCGATCTTCGCGTCGAGGAGCTCCCCGGCGACCACTTCGGGCTGCTGGCGGAGGAGAACCTGCCGGTGCTGGTGGAGAGGTTGCGGCGGCTGTTGGGAGACTGAGTTGAGAGGTGGTTGCCTTAGATGAGCGTTGTTGTTTGGGAACTGGCCCTCACCCTCGATCCCTCACCCAGCCCTCCCCACCCCCACCCGGTAGAGGGACGCCACCGCCCCAGAGCCGGCTAGGAAGCCGGCGCTCCCAGGGGTCTGAGAGGGCCGCCCCCCCTGCCCTAATGGTTTGACAGCACAGTGGTGATCAACGAGCTTCCCCCTCTACCGGCAGGTTGGGTGGGCGGCTGGGAGAGGGGGACCGAGGGGGTGAGGGGTCTGCCAATGCCACCGGCCCCACCGGCAAAACATCCTACGAGACGCCCTCTCCGCCGGAAGATCCTCGGCCTGTTAGAGTGAATCTCCGCCGGCAAGGCCCTCGGCCACGATGCATTCACTCCGTTCCCATCCCCGCAGCAAGCTCCGACCGCTACGGACTTCGTTCCTAGGGCTGGGGCTAGCGATGAGTCTTGGCCTCGGCCTGGTCATCGCTTGCGACGATTCCACCAAGAGAGAGGACTCCCAAACCATGAGCTCAGCCCGCGAGAACGGCAAGAATCGGCTGGCGGGGGAGAGTAGCCCCTACCTTCTGTTGCACCAGGACAACCCGGTGGATTGGTATCCCTGGGGGGACGAGGCGCTGGAGCGGGCGCGGGAGGAGAACAAGCCCATCTTTCTCTCCGTCGGCTACTCCACCTGTTATTGGTGCCATGTGATGGAGCGGGAGTCGTTCTCCGACCCGGCCATCGCCGAGGTGATGAACCGCTTGTTCATCAATATCAAGGTGGATCGGGAGGAGCGCCCGGATCTGGACGAGGTCTACATGACCGCCACCCAGCTGCTCACCCGCCAGGGAGGCTGGCCCAACTCGGTCTTCCTGACGCCGCAGCTGGAGCCGTTCTACGCCGGCACCTACTTCCCGCCGGCGGACGCTATGGGCCGGCCCGGATTCCCCACGGTGCTGCGCTCGGTGGCGGAGGCTTGGGAGCAGCGGGAGGAGCAGGTGCGGGCGTCGGCGCAGCAGGTGGCCCAGGCCATGGAGCAGGCGTTGGAGCAGAGCCTCGGCCCGCAGGCTTCCGGGGGGGACGGAGAGCCGGCGGCGGGCTTGCCGGGGGAGCGTCCCGCGCAGCGGGCGCTGGAGGAGCTGGAGGATCGCTTCGACGCCACCTGGGGCGGATTCGGCGGCGCGCCCAAATTCCCCACCCCGTCCAATCTCTTCTTGCTGTTGGAGATGGCGGAGGAGCATCCGCAGGCGGAGAGCATGTTCGCCGCCACCCTCGACGCCATGGCCCGGGGCGGCATCTACGATCAGCTGGGGGGCGGCTTCCACCGCTATTCCACGGATCGCCAGTGGTTGGTGCCCCATTTCGAGAAGATGCTCTACGACAACGGTTTCCTCCTCGAGCTCTACGCCCGCCACCACCGGCGCACCGGCGATGCCCCGGCGGCGCGGGTGGTGCGCGAGACGGCGGCGTTCTTGGCCCGGGAGATGACCGGCGACGGCGGCGGCCTGTGGAGCGCCATCGATGCCGAAACCGAAGGGGACGAGGGCGCCTTCTACGTCTGGACCGCCGACGAGCTGGCGGCGGCGCTGACCTCGAAAGAGCTGGAGTTGGTGCAGCGGATCTACGGTGCTGACGGCAGGCCCAACTTCGAAGCAGGGCCCCACTCCGAGAGCGGGCGCTACGTGCTACACCTGCCCCAGCCGCTGGCGGCGGCGCTGAAGGAGGAGGAGCGAGCTACCCTGGAGGCAGCGAAGACGAAGCTCTTCGAGGCTCGTTCGCAACGCCGGCGTCCCCTCACCGACGACAAGATCCTCGCCGACTGGAACGGCATGGCCATCGCCGGCCTGGCGGTGGCCGGGGACGCCCTGGAGGAACCCGAGCTCGTCGCCCAGGCGGAACGGGCGGCGGCCTTTGTCCTCGATACCTTGCGCCCCGCCGGCGGCACGCTGCTGCACAGCTGGCGGGCGGGGCGCAGCGGCCCCGAGGCGTATCTGGCGGATTACGCCTTCCTGGTGCGGGGCCTGCTGGCGCTGCACCGCGTCACTGGAGACGGGGATGCCGGCGAGCAGCGCTGGCTGACGGCGGCGATGGAGCTGACGGAGGAGCAGGTGCGCCGGCTGCGGGATCCCCGGGGCGGCTTCTTCGTCGCCGCCGCGGATCCCCAACTCCTCTTCCGCTCCAAGGACGCCACCGACGGGGCGGTGCCCTCCGCCAACGCCGTCGCCACCCTCAACCTGGTGGATCTCGCCGAGCTCACCGGCGAGGAGCGCTGGCGGCGGGAGGCGGAGGCTTCCCTCCGGGCCTTCTCCGGTCTGCTGGAGGCGGCGCCCCAGGCCTTGGGGATGATGGCCATCGCGGCGAAGCGGGTGGGGGGCGAGCCCTCGGAGGAGGTCACTCGGGCGGGACGCTGGAGCGCCGGCACCGAGATCGAGGCGGAGGCCCGGCGGGCGGTGTCCTCGACCTTGTCGGTGGCGGAGGAGGAGGACGGCTGGCGTCCCTTCACTCTGCGGGTGGAGACCGCCGATGGCTGGCATATCAATGCCCATCCCGCCTCCGCCGAGTTCCTGGTGGCCACCACCGTCGAGGGCGAGGGGGTCGAGCTGGGGGCGGTGCGCTATCCGCCGGGGGAGAGCTCGAGGACCGGCTTCAGCGAAACACCGGTGACGGTCTACCGCGGCTCGGTTGAGATCACCGGCCGGTTGCGCCCGGCCGCCGGAGAGGGGGCGAGGGGCGGGGACGAGCCGCGGCTGGTGCTGGTCTTCCAGCCCTGCGACCACCAGCGCTGTCTGCCACCCCAGCGCCGGGGACACGCTCTGGATGAGGCCCTGGACGGGGCCCTGAATGGTGCGGGGGCCGAGGCGCCATAGGAACGTCGAGGGCCTGGGGCCGGAAACGCCCCAGCGGATCCGCCGGAGGTCCCCATTTGTCTGTCCCGCCCTGCCCGGCGGGGCGCACCTACAGGAACGTGGGGAGGTTTTTGCGCCTTCCGCAGGCTGAGGGTGCTCTTCGGCGATGATTCCCGGTCAGGGTTCTGTTACCATGCGCGGCCGAGAGGGGTGGGGCCGCTTGGCGTCTCGTTCCTCGGTACAGCCCGCCGGTACCATACTCCTGAGCTTAGGTCGGGCTCGCTTCGAAGGGGCTCGGCTCGCTTTTGCTGGGCGCGTTCACGTTCAACGCGCTCTGTTCCGGCCGGGCGGTTTGAATTCCGGCCAGGCTCATTCGATCCTCATCCGCCGAGCTCCCGGTCCCGATTTCCGGTTCCCCCGGCGCCGCTCAGCCAGTCTCATGATGTGGCTCGGCCCATGGCTGGCCAGCCGTTGTATAGCGTTTCGATACGGAGCGCCGTTAGGGTTTTTGGCGAGGACGTGACAGCGAATTCGCGGAATTGGAACCTGCGATGATGAGGCCCGTTCATAGAATCAACTGCGTTCTCGGTGGTCATCCCGCTGGAGGGCGTGGCGTCCAGAAGGCCGAAAATCCGTAAAACATCTTGAGGTGGCGCTCAAGGCCCGCCTCGGTCTCGATCAGCACACACTCCTCGCCGACGGCCGGTGTTCCGCCGTCGGCAGGCTACCTGTAGATATTTCTTCGGAGAGTACTATGAAGTCCTTGCTACCCCTGTGTCTCGTCCTGTCCATTGGTCTTGTCGCCTGTCAGCCCCCCGGCCCGGAGGCAGCGGCGCCGGAGCCGGTGCAGGAACAGGTCCAGCCGTCGGATCTGAGCCTCGAAGAGATTCTCGCCAAGCACGTCGAAGCTCTCGGCGGCCAGGAGGCCCTGGACGCGGTTCAGTCGGTGCAGATGCAGGGCGCCATCACCTCGCCGGATTACTCCGGCGTGCCCATCACCGTCTCCATTCGCGACGGCGAGCGTTACAAGCTTGAGATCGACAAGCAGGGCTCGCGCACCGTCTTCGGCTTCAACGGCTCCATGGCGTGGGAGATCGCCGCCGCCATGGGCAAGACCGATCCGACCCCCATGGACGAGGCGGAGCTGCCGTCCTTCCGCCGTGACGCCGACATCTCCGGCGTGCTGGTGGGCTATGAGGAGGATGGCTATCAGGTCGAGGTGGTGGGCAAGACCGACAAGGGATACAAGCTCCACGCCGCCTTCGACAACGGTGACGAGAAGGATTTCATCCTCGATCCCGAGACCTTCCTCATCACCCAGACCCTCGAGGATCGCCTGATCATGGGGGAGACGGTCAAGCAGCGGCGCCAATTCGATGACTACCGCGAGGTGGGCGGCCGCCTGTGGCCGTTCAAGCGCTCCACCGAGATCGCCCAGGCGGGCTATCGCCAGTCCATCGTCTGGGAGGAGATCACGGTCAATCCGGAGCTCTCCGACGAGATCTTCGAGATGCCCACGGAGTGAGGCTCGGATTCGCCGTCGATTGATCGTTCGTTGTTTGCCCTGAGGTAGCGTCATGGAATCCTTGATTCAAGATCTCAAATTCTCGCTCAAAGTGCTTTGGAAGCGCCCTGTCTTCACCATCGCCGCGGTGGTCACTCTGGCCCTGGGTATCGGGGCCAACAGCGCGGTGTTTTCGGTGATCCACGGGGTGCTCCTGAGCCCCTTGCCCTATCCCCAATCCGAGCAGCTGGTGATGCTCTGGCAGAGCCTGCCGGAGGCGGGGGTGGACGAGGCACCGGTGTCGCCGCTGAACTTCACCGACTGGCGCGAGCAGAATCAGGTCTTCGAGGAGATGGCGGCCTTTAGCGTCGCTTCCTTCACGCTCCAGGGCACCGGCGACCCGCGCTCCGTTCGCGCCGGTTGGGTGACCCCGGGTTTCTTCCAGGTGCTGGGGATCCAGGCGTCCCAGGGGCGGGTGCTGCGGGCCTCGGCGGAGGAGGCCGGGGCGGCCAACGAGGTGGTGGTGAGCTATCCCCTGTGGCAGAGCCGCTTCGGCTCCGATCCGGGGCTCGTGGGCAAGACCATCCAGCTCGACGACAAGAGCTACGAAGTCGTAGGAGTGGCGCCGCCGGGCTTCGAATTCCTCATCGATGCGGACCTTTGGGTGCCGCGGGTCTTCCAGCCCCAGGAGCTCCTGGAGCGCATGGATCTGTCGCAGCTGGTGGTGGCGCGGGTGCGGGACGGCGTCAGCGTCCAGCAGGCGCGCTCCAACATGGAGGGCATCGCCCAGCGCATGGCGGCGGATTTCGGCATGCAAGGGCAGTGGGGGATTCGGGTGATTCCGCTGCGGGACTATGTGGTCGGTGACGTCGGGGGCTCCCTGTGGGTGCTCTTCGGAGTCGTCGCCTTCGTGCTCCTGGTGGCCTGCACCAACGTCGCCAGCCTGTTGCTGGCGCGGGCGGCGGAGCGGGAGAAGGAATTCGCCATGCGCCAGGCTCTGGGGGCCGGCCGCTGGCGTCTGGTCCGTCAGACCCTCACCGAGAGCATCGTGCTGGCGCTGGTGGGCGGCGTCTCCGGTCTGTTGCTGGCGGCGGCTTCCATCGCCGCCTTGAAGAGCCTGCGGCCCGCCGGTATCCCGCGCATCGACGAGATCCAGATGGATCCGGTGGTGCTCGTTTTCACCCTCCTTGTGGCGGTGGCTACGGGCCTGATCTTCGGGCTGCTGCCGGCGCTCCAAACCCCCAACGCCAAGCTCAGCGAGGTGATGAAGGAGGGGATGGGAAGCGGCGGCGGCGGGTTGAAGAATCTGCGCTCCGCCTTCGTCATCGTCGAGATCGCCCTGGCGCTGGTGCTACTCATCGGCGCCGGCCTGACGGTGCGCAGCTTTCAACAGCTGCAGAAGGTGGATCCGGGCTTCCGCCCCGCCGGTACCCTCACCGCCGACATCGCCCTACCCGACGGCTCCTACCCTTCGGGGCCTCAGCAGCTGAACTTCTTCGATCGCCTAAAGCAGGAGATGGAACGCATTCCCAAGGTCCAGGACGTGGCCTACATCACCTCCCTGCCGCTGAGCGGGCGGGAGGAGCAGCAGGGGGTGATCATCGAGGGCCGGCCGCCGACGCCGGGAGTGCCCGACGGTGCCGGCATGGACTCGGTGAGCCCGGGCTATTTCCAGGCCATGGGCATCGACCTCAAGGCCGGCCGTACCTTCGGGCCCCAGGATCGCGCCGACAGTCTGCCGGTGCTGATCGTCAACGAGGCCTTCGCCCGTCACTACTTCCCCGGGGACGAGGCCTTGGGCAAGCGGGTGATGGTGCCGGGAGTCTCCGAGGAGTATCGCGAGATCGTCGGCGTGGTGGCGGACATCAAGCGTTATGGCCTGCAGGCGGAAGCGCGGGAAGAAGTCTACGTACCCTACGCCCAGCACTCCTTCGACCGCCAGGTGAGCTTCGTCCTGCGCACCGAGGCCGGGGCTGACCCCCTGGGCCTCACCGACGAGTTGCGCCAGGCGGTGTGGGCGGTGGACGGCACTCAGGCCATCGCCGGCATCACCACCATGGCGGAGCGCTTCGCCGACTCCACCTCCCAGCGGCGTTTCAACACTCTGCTGATCTCGCTGGCCGCCGGGCTGGCGCTGGTCTTGGCGGTGCTCGGCATCCACGGCGTGCTGGCTTACTTCGTTTCCCAGCGGCGCCGGGAGATCGGTCTGCGGGTGGCGCTGGGGGCGCAGCAGCAGGACGTGCTGACCTTGATCCTCAAGCGGGGCCTGGAGCTTGCCGGCGTGGGCGTGGCCATCGGTGTGGTGGCGGCGTTCTTCCTGACGCGCTTCATGAGCAGCGTGCTCTACGGCATCGACGCCACCGACCCGCTGACCTTCTTTGGCGTGGCGCTGCTCTTCCTGCTCGCGGCGGCCATCGCCAGCCTGTTGCCGGCCCGCCGCGCGGCACGCCTCGACCCCCTGGTCGCCCTGCGCACGGAGTAGCCGGCGACCCGCATCTTTCGTTGCCCGGCGGCTTCCTCGAGGGAGCGCACCGGCGGCAGACCGCTCGACGGAAAGACCGGCCTCGGGGCCGGTGAGGAAGCGATACCGTGGCCAAGAAAAAAATCGAAGACGCCTATCCCCTGTCGCCGATCCAGCAGGGGATGCTGTTTCACGACATCCAGCAACCGGGAGCCTATTTTGTGCAGGTCACCTGCACCCTCCTGGGGGCGCTGGATGCGTCGGCCTTCGAGGCCGCCTGGCAGGGGGTCGCGGATCGTCACCCGGTGCTGCGCTCGGCCTTCGCCTGGAAGAACACCCCGACGCCGCTGCAGGTGGTGGGGCGTCGGGTCGCGGTGCCCTTTCGGCTGGAGGATTGGAGCGATCTCGACGCCGAGACCCGGGAGCTGCGCTGGCATTTCCTCCTCGAGGAGGATCGCCGTCAGGGCGTCGACCTGAGTCGTCCGCCGCTGATGCGGCTGACCCTGGTGCGAGTGGCGGAGGAGGAGTACCGCTTCCTGTGGAGCCTGCATCATCTGCTGCTCGACGGATGGTCCTATCCGCTGGTGCTGGAGGAGGTCATCGCCCTCTACGAGACGGCGGTGGCGGGCGCTCCCGAGCCGGAGCTTCCCCAACCCCAGCTTCCCCAACCCCAGCTTCCCCAACCCCAGCTTCCCCAACCCCAGCTTCCCCAACCCCAGCTTCCAGAGCGCCGGCCGTTCCGCGACTACATCGCCTGGCTGCGCCGCCAGGATCTGGACCGCGCCAAAGAATATTGGCGCCGCCGCCTGCAGGGCATCGAAGAGCCCACGCCCCTGGGCATCGACGGCGTCGCCGAGGCCCCGGCGGAGGATGATGAGCCCTACGCCGAGGTGCACCTGGATCTCGGCACCGAGCTCTCCAGTCGCATCAACGCACTGGCGGCGAGCCACAACCTCACCGCGGCGGCGGTGGTGGAGGGGGTCTGGGGCCTGCTGCTGGCGCGCTACAGCGGCCGCCGGGAGGTGGTCTTCGGCAGCATCGGATCCGGCCGCCCCGCCGCTCTTCCGGGGGTCGAGGGGATGATCGGCATGTTCGTCAGCACCCTGCCGGTACGGGTGGCGGTGGAGCCCGACACGCCGCTGGTAACCTGGCTGCAGAAGCTCCAGGGGGAGCAGCTGGACGCGCGCCAATACGAGTACACACCGCTGGTGGAGATCCAGCGCTGGAGCGACGTCACCGCCGGCCAGCCGCTCTTCGAGACCTGCCTCAGCTTCCAGAACTATCCCCTCGACGAAGCCCTGGCGGAGCACACCGGCAGCCTCGGCTTCCAGGGCTTCCAGATTCACGAGGATCCCGGCTTCCCCATCATGGTGGTGGCCATCCCCGGTCCGGCCATGGCCCTGAAGGTGGAGCACGATCTGCGCCGGGTCTCCGCCGACGCCGCCCGCCGGTTGCTCCGGCACCTGGAACATCTGCTGCAGCAGGCGGTGGTGGATCCCCACCGGCCGGTGCGGGAGTGGAGTCATCTCACCGACGGCGAGCGCCACCAGCTGGAGGTGGAGTGGAACGCCAGCGTCACCGAGTACCCCCGGGACCTCAACCTGCACCAGCTGGTGGAGCGGCAGGTGCGCTCGACGCCGCAGGCGACGGCGGCGGTGGACGGTGCCGACGAGCTCACCTACGCCGAGCTCAACCGCCGGGCCAACCGCCTGGCCCACGCCCTGCGCCGCGCCGGTGTCGGACCGGAGGTGGTGGTGGGGCTGTGCGTCGAGCGCTCGCCGGACCTGCTGGTGGGCATGTTGGGCATCCTCAAGGCCGGCGGCGCCTACCTGCCGCTGGACTCGGAGCACCCCGACGACCGTCTGGCGGGGCTGGTGCAGGCTTCCGGTGCGGCGCTCCTGGTGGCCCGGGACGAGGTCCTGGAGCGCCTGCCGGCCCTCGCCGCGGCGCAGCTGCCGCAGATCTCCCCCCAGGTTGCCGAGGAGTCCGGCGCAGAGCTCTCGGAGGAGGATCCGGAGCCCTTGGCGGGGCCCGACAACCTCGCTTATGCCATCTACACCTCCGGCTCCACCGGAGCTCCCAAGGGCGTGTTGATCCCCCACCGCGCGGTGGTCAACTACAGCCTGGACATGGTGCACCGTTTCCGCCTCGAGCCCGAGGACCGGGTGCTGCAATTCGCCTCCCTGGGCTTCAACGTGGTGGTGGAGGAGGTCTTCCCGACCCTGCTGGCGGGGGCCGCGGTGGTGCTCCACCGGGAGGATCTGCTGCTCTCGCTGCAGGAGCTGGAGCGGGTGGTGGCGGACAACCGCATCACCGGCCTGGAGCTGCCGGCGGCCTTCTGGCATCAATGGGTCCACGACCTCGAGGCCCGGGGCGAGACGCCGCCGGAGTCTCTGCGTTTCCTGCTCCTGGGCTGCGAGCGGCCGAAGGCGGAGCGGCTGGCGGCCTGGCAGCGCTGGGGCATCGACCTGCTCTACGTCTTCGGCCTCACCGAGACCACCGTCACCTCCAGCTTGCACCGCCTGAGCTCCGCCGACGCTCCGGCCTACGAGCTGCCCATCGGCCGGCCGGTGGCCAACACCCGTCTTTATGTTCTCGACAGCGATCTGCAGCCGGTGGCGGCGCGGGTGGTGGGGCAGCTCTACATCGCCGGCGACGGCGTCGGTCGGGGCTATTTGGGGCGGCCGGACCTCACCGCCGAGCGCTTCGTGCCGGATCCCTTCGCCGCCGAGCCCGGCGCCCGCATGTACCGCACCGGCGACCGCGCCCGCTACCGCGCCGGCGGCGAGCTGGACTTCCTCGGCCGCGCCGACTTCCAGCTCAAGATCCGCGGCTACCGGGTCGAGCCGGGAGAGGTGGAGGCGGCGTTGGAGGAGCATCCGGCGGTGCGCTCGTCGGTGGTGGTGGCCCGTCCCGGCCCCGCCGGCGATGCCCGCCTGGTGGCCTTCCTCACCCTCAGCGACGAGGGCGAGGAGGACGCCGACGCCGGCTTCCCGTCGCTGCGCCAGGACCTGGCGGGGCAGCTGCCGGACTACATGGTGCCGAGCCGCTTCGTGGCCCTCAAGGCACTGCCCCTCTCCCCCAACGGCAAGGTCGACCGCCGGGCGCTGCCGGAGGTGGACGTGGTGCCGCAGCTGGTGGCCGGGGAGCGGGTGGCGCCGCGCAGCGAGCTGGAAGGCCAGCTGGCGGAGATCTGGCGCCAGGTGCTGGGGCTCGAGGAGGTCGGCGTCCACGACGACTTTTTCGAGCTCGGTGGTGACTCCATCCTGAGCATTCAGATCACCGCCCGGGCCAACCGCGAGGGCTTGGGCATCACCGCCCGCCAGCTCTTCGAGCATCCCACCATCGCCGGTCTGGCGGCGGTGGCCGGGGGCGAAGGAGCCCGCGCCGAGCAGGGACCGGTGACCGGAGCGACGCCGCTGACGCCGATCCAGCGCTGGTTCTTGGACGGCGAGCGCAATGGCTACGACCATTTCACCCTGCCGGTGGCGGTGGAGCTCGCCGAGGCGCTGTCGCCGGCGGTGCTGGATGGTGCCCTGGAGCGGCTGCTGGAGCACCATGACGCCCTCCGCGGCCGCTATCTTCGCAGCGCCGAAGGCCGCTGGCAGATGGAGCTGGCGGCACCGGGACAGGTGCCCTCGCCGGGGCCGGTGGTGGTGGATTTGACGGCCCTCTCGGAGGCGGATCAGGCCGCAGCCCTGGAGCGCCAGGGCCAGGGCCTGCAGGCCGGGCTGGACATCGCCGCCGGGCGCCTGCTTTCGGCGGTGCTGTTCCGCCGGAGCGCCGGTGACCCGATGGCGGGCGAGCTGCTGGTGCTGGCCTGCCATCACCTGGCGGTGGACGCCGTCTCCTGGCGCATCCTGTTGGAGGATCTGGTGGAGGCGGGCGGCAAGCTGGCGGCGGGGGAGGAACCCGCCCTGCCGCCCAAAACCACCTCCTGGCAAACCTGGGCGGAGGTCCTGGCGGAGGGCGCGGCGTCGCCGGCGCTGGCTCTGGAGGCGGACTACTGGCTGGCGCCGGAGCGCGCCGCGGTGCAGACGCTGCCGGTGGATCATGACGACGCCGAGGATCTGGAGGGTGATGCCGAGACCGTCACCGTGCGCCTCGATGCCGAGACCACCACGGCGCTGCTCCAGGAGGTTCCCAAGCCCTACCGCACCCGCATCAACGACGCCCTCCTCAGCGCCCTGGGCGCAGTCCTCGCCCGCTGGACCGGCGAGGAGCTGCAGCTGGTGGAGCTGGAGGCCCACGGCCGCGAGGAGCAGATGGGGGAGGGGCTGGACCTCTCCCGCACCGTCGGCTGGTTTACTGCTCTGGTACCGGTGCTGCTGGATCTGCGCGGTGCAGAGGGGCCGGGGCAGCGGCTGATGGCGGTGAAGGAGCAGCTGCGCTCCATCCCCGGGGCCGGCCTGGGGCACGGCTTGTTGAGCTCTCTGCCGCCCGCCGCCGAGAACGAAGGTTCCGACCTCGCCCGCAGCCTCGCCGAGCTGCCGCACCCGGAGGTGCTTTTCAACTACGTCGGCCGTGTTGCGGCAGGGACTGGTGAGGGCGGCGAGCCGCCGCTGCGCCTGGTGGAGACTCCCATCGGCGCTCCGGTGGCCCCCGGCGAGCGGCGCAGCCATCGCCTGGTGATCAATGCCGGAGTCCGGGACGACGAGCTCGAGGTGGCCTGGACCTTCGGTTCCCAGGTCTATGACCGCGGCACCGTGGAGGGGCTGGCGCAGCAGCTGCTGGACGCCCTGGCGGAGCTGGTGGACCACTGCAAGAGCCCCGAGGCTGGCGCCTGGACCCCGTCCGACTTCCCCCTGGCCAAGGCCCCCATCTCTCGCGGCGGCGCCGATCTCACCCAGCCGCAGCTGGAGGCGCTGCTGGCGGAGGGGGCAGGGGACGAAGAGGGCTTCGAGGTGGAGGATCTCTATCCCCTCTCGCCGCTGCAGAAGGGGATGCTCTTCCACGCCCTCTACTCTCCCCAGGCGGGCCTCTACATGGCGCAGGTGCTCTGCCGCCTCCAAGGCGACCTGGACCTCGACGCCTTCCTGGGCGCCTGGCAGGACGTCATGGAGCGCCGTGCGGTGCTGCGCACCAGCTTCCGCTGGGACGGCCTGGAGGCTGCGCTACAACTGGTACAGCGCCGCGCCGAGCTGCCCGCCGCCATCGAGGATTGGCGCGAGGAATCGGCGCCGGCGGTGGAGCAAAAGGTGCAGGAATACCTCCAGGAGGACCGTCAGAGCAGCTTCGAGCTCGACCGGGCGCCGCTCCAGCGGCTGCTGCTGGCGCGGCTGGACGATGACCGCTGGCAGCTGGTGTGGAGCTTCCACCAGAGCATCTTCGACGGCTGGAGCTTGCCGCTGCTCTTCCAGGATCTCTTCGCCAGCTACGGCGCGCGGGTCACCGGCGAGACCGTCGAGCTGCCCGCCGCCAAGCCCTACCGCGACTACATCGCCTGGCTCCAGCAGCAGGACCCCGCCGCGGCGCGGGATTATTGGACCCGCCAGCTGGCGGATTTCACCGATCCGACGCCGCTGCCGGAGGACCGCCCGGCACCGCCGGGACCGCCGGTCCACGGCGAGCAGACGGCGGAGCTCTCTGCCGAGGCCACCGCCGCTCTGGGAGCCTTGGCCCGGCGCAGCCAGCTCACCATCAACACCCTGGTGCAGGGTGCTTGGGCGCTGCTCCTCAGCCTCTACAGTCGCGAGGACGACGTCGTCTTCGGCGGCACCGTCGCCGGCCGTCCGGCGGATCTGCCGGGGGTGGAAGCCATCGTCGGCCTGTTCATCAACACCCTGCCGGTGCGGGTGGAGGTGGCCCCCAACCGCCCGGTCCTGGGCTGGTTGCGGGAGATTCAGGAGCGGCAGGCGGAGCAGCGTCAGTTCCAGCACACGGCGTTGGCGGATATCCAGCGCTGGAGCCAGCTCGCCGCCGGCGAGAGCCTCTTCGACAGCTTCCTGGTGTTCCAGAACTACCCCGTGGCCAAGGCCCTGGAAGCCTCGCCGCTGATCAAGGTGGAGGATTACCGGACCGAGGAGCGCCCCCACTACGGCCTGACCCTGGTGGTCCATCCCCTGGATCAGCTGCGGCTGGAGTTGGCCTACGACGCCCGGCGGCTGGAGGCGGTGAGCGTTCGCCGCCTGCTCGGTCTGCTGGACCGCTGGCTCACCGCCATGGCGGAGGATCCCTGGGCGCGGCTGCGGGATCTCTCGCCGCTGAGCGAGGTGGAGGCCCAGCAGCTGCTGGTGGAGTGGAACGACACCGCCATGGGCCGCCCCGTTACCCAGCCGGTGCATCGCCTCTTCGAGCAGCAGGCGGCCCAGCGGCCGGCGGCCTTGGCGTTGGAGCTGGGCAACCAGCGCTTGAGCTACGCCGACCTCGACCGCGCCGCCAACCGCCTGGCCCGCCATCTGCGCAGTCTGGGAGTGGCTCCCGGGGTCACCGTCGGCCTGTGCGTGCGCCGCTCTCTGGACATGGTGGTGGGCACCCTGGCGATCTGGAAGGCCGGAGGGGTCTTCGTGCCGCTGGATCCGTCCTATCCGGAGGACCGCCTCAACTTCATCGTCGAGGACAGCGCGCCGCCGGTGGTCCTGGCCGGGCCCAACCGCGCCCGGGCACTGCCGGAGGGCGTGGTGCGGGTGGATCTGGAGGCGGATGCGGCCCAGTGGCGGGACCTGCCGTCGGAGGACCTGCCGTCGGAAGACTGGCCGGATAGCCCGGGTCTCGAGGACCTGGCCTACCTGATCTACACCTCCGGCACCACCGGCCGGCCCAAGGCGGTGGAGGTGGAGCACGGCAACCTGGCCCACACCCTCACCCAGGTGGGGCGGGAGTTCGGCTTCCACGCCGGCGACGCCATGCTCTACATGGCTTCCTTCGCCTTCGACATCTCCCTCTTCGAATGCTTCGCGCCGTTGCTCAACGGCGGTACGGTGCTGATCCAGACCCGCCAGGACGTTCTCGACCTGGCGCAGCTGGAGCAGCGGCTGGAGCGGGCGACGCTGATCCACGCCGTGCCGACGCTGATGCGCCAGCTGGTGGACGATCTGCGCGCCGCCGGCGGCTTCGAGCGCCGCACCGCCGGCGTGCGGCGCATCTTCCTCGGCGGCGACCGGGTGCCGGCGGAGCTCATCCGCGACACCCAGGAGGTCTTCCCCGCCGCCCGGGTGGTGATCCTCTACGGTCCTACCGAGGCCACCATCGTGTGCGCCAGCTACGCCGTGCCCCGGCCCTATCTCGGCGACCAGGCCCTCATCGGCCGGCCGTTGCCGGGGGTGGGTCTGCGGCTGGTGGGAGCCTTCGGTGTGCCGGTGCCGGTGGGGGTCCCCGGCGAAGTGTGGATCAGTGGCCCCGGGGTCACCCGCGGCTACCGCAACCGCACCCAGCTGACGGAGGAGAAATTCGTCGAGGTGGACGGCGTGCGCTGGTACCGCACCGGCGACCTGGCCCGCTGGCTGCCGTCCGGGGTGCTGGAATTCCGCGGCCGCATCGATCAGCAGGTGAAGATCCGCGGTTTCCGTATCGAGGTGGGGGAGATCGAAGCAGTCCTCGGTGGCCATCCCCAGGTCGGCGTAGCGGTGGTCATGGCGCGGGAGGACAGCCCCGGCGACCGCCGACTGGTGGCCTACACCGTGGCCGAGCGCGGCGAGGAGGCACCCTCCACCGCCGAGCTGCGGGCCTACGCCGAGGAGCGGCTGCCGGATTACATGGTGCCGGCCCTCTTCATTCCTTTGGAGGAGCTGCCCCTGTCGCCCACCGGCAAGGTGGATCGGCGGGCGCTGCCGGCGCCGGAGATCGCCCGCGGTGACCTGGGGGTTGATTACGTGGCTCCCCGCAACCGCCGCGAGACCCTGCTGGCGGAGATCTTCGCCGCGGTACTCAAGACCCAGCGGGTGGGCGTCCACGACAGCTTCTTCGATCTCGGTGGCGACTCCATTCTGTCGATCCAGATCGTCTCCCGAGCCAAGGCCCAGGGCGTCACGCTGAGCCCGCGGCAGATCTTCGAGCATCCGACGGTGGCGGAGCTGGCGGGGCTGGACGCGCCCAGCCCCAGCCTCGGTCCGGATCAGGGGCTGGTCACCGGCACCATGGCGCCGGTGCCTGTGCAGCGAGAGCTGCTGGAGGGGGAGCACCCGCCGGAGGCCTTGGTGGTGGGCCGCTGGTTGCGGCTGGAAGCACCGGTGGACACCCAGGCCCTGACCTCGGCGGTAGCGCGGCTGCAGCTGCACCACGACGCCCTGCGCCTGCGCCGCAATCCCGAGGGCGAGCTGGTCTTCGGCGGCGAGGATGTGGTGACCCCGCTGGAGGTGCTGGACCTTGGGGATTTCTCCGACGCCGAGCGCTCCGAGCGCGAAGGAGAGGTGGCGGAGGACGCCCGTTCGCGGGTCGCCGCCGCCTGGCCCTACGGTTTCCGCGCCCTGCTTTTCCTCGATGGCAGCGGCGGCGGGCGGCTCTTGCTACTGGCCCACCGCCTGGGGATGGACGTCACGTCGTGGCGCTTCCTCATCGCCGATCTGGACACTCTCTACCGCCACTACCGCGACACCACCGCGGTGCAGCTGCCGGCCAAGAGCGGCTCCTTCAAACAGTGGAGCGAGGTGTTGATGGCCCGCGGCGGCTCCGACGAGCTTCGCCAGGAGGCGCCGTGGTGGCGCGCCCGGGCGGACGTAGTGCCCCTCTTCCCGCAGCGGCCGGTGACCGGCGCGGTGCGGCGGGCGGGAGCTCAGAGCCTCAGCCGGGAGCTCACCGAGCGCCTTCTCGGTCCGGCTCTGGAGCCCTACCGTCTGCAACCGGTGGAACTACTGGTGGCGGCTCTGGCGGCGGCGCTGGCGGAGCACGGCGAGGAGCGCCGGCTGCGCCTGGGGCTGGACGTGGACGGCCGCAAAGCCCTCAGCCTGGAGACCGACTTCACCCGCTCCGTGGGCCATTTCGACATCTTCTTCCCGCTGACTTTGGAGGTACCGCCGGAGGATGCCTCGGGCCAGTCCCCGGTGGAAGCTTTGGGCGAGCTGCTCAAGGAAGCCAAAGAAGCCCATCGCGGAGCGCCCCGGGACGGCCTGTTCTACGGCCTGCTGCGCCATCACGGGCTCGAGGACGCCGCCGGGACTCCGCCCCAGGTTTGCCTGCAGTGGAAGGTCCTCGATCCCCTGGTCTCCAGCGCCGCCCTGAGCTTCGATCAGGCCCTGGATTCCGATCCGCCTCTGGACCGCGGCGTCGGTCTGCTGGTGGAGGCGGCGACGGTGGACGGGGTGCTGGAGGTGCATTGGATCGTCCGCGAAGGCTTCCTCGAGGCGGCAGAGCTGGAGGCCCTGGAATCCTCTTTCGAAGGGCATCTGGAGCGCATTGTCGAGCATTGCCTGGATCCGGCGGCGGGGGCCTTCACGCCCTCCGACTTCCCCTGGGCCCAGGTCACCCAGGAGGAGCTCGACCGCCTGGCGCCGGGCGGCGCCGGGGTCGACGACATCTACGCCCTGTCGCCGCTGCAGCAGGGGATGCTCTTTCACGAGGTGGACGAGCCCGGGGCCTACCTGGTGCAGATCACCTGCACCCTCCACGGCGCCCTCGACGTCGATGCCTTCCGTCGGTCCTGGGCCGATGTGGTGGCGGGCATTCCCATGCTGCGCACCTCCTTCCGCTGGCGCGACACCGCCGAGCCGCTGCAGGTGGTACACAGCGCCGCGGAGCTACCGGTGGCGGTGGAGGATTGGACCGAGCTGGATCGGGACGAGCAGGATCGCCGGCTCGAAGAGCTTCGGCGGGAAGATCGCCGTCGGCCCGTGGAGCTCGACGCCGCGCCGCTGATGCGCCTGACCCTGGTGCGCAGGGGCGACGACGAGATCTTCTTCCTGTGGACCCTCAGCCACATCATCCTCGACGGCTGGTCCTATCCGCTGGTACTCCAGGATGTGCTCCAGCGCTACCAGGCGCTGGTGGACGATTCCCCCTTGGTGGAGATTCACCATCCTCTCTTCCGGGATTACATCCGCTGGCTGGCCCAGCAGGATCTGGACGAGGCGGAAGGCTTCTGGCGCCGTCTGCTCTCCGACGTCACCGGCCCGACGCCCCTGGGGGTCGATCGCCGGCGCGGTGACGCCACCGGCAGCCACGAGGAGAGGCGCCTGCTCTCCACCGCCGACACGGAGTCCTTGTCGGCGGTGGCGGTGCGCCATCGCCTCACCGTCAACACCCTGGTGGAGGGCGCCTGGGCGCTGCTTCTGGCTCGCTACAGCGGCGAGGACAGCGTGGTCTTCGGCGCCATCGGCTCCGGCCGTCCGGCGGATCTGGCCGGCGTCGAGGGCATGATCGGGCTCTTCCTCAACACCCTGCCGGTGCGCGCCTGGCTGGAGGAGGACGAAGAGCTGGTGCCCTGGCTGCGCCGGCTCCAGGGCCAGCGCCTCACCGCTCGCCAATACGAGTACACGCCGCTGGCCAAGATCCAGCAGTGGAGCGGTATCGGCGGCGGCCAGCCCCTCTTCGAGAGCTCCGTCTCCTTCCAGAACTATCCCCTGGACGAATCCCTGGCGGACGGCGCCGAGGGCCTCTCGGTCTCCGGCTTCCACATCGGCGAGGAAGCGAGCTTCCCGCTGCTCCTGGGCTCCATGCCCGGGCCGCAGCTGCCCCTCATCGTCGAATACCAGCGCAGCCGCTTCGACGACGCCACCATCCACCGCCTGCTGGGACATCTGGAGACCCTCCTGCTGGAGATGGCCCGGGAGCCGGAGCGCCGGCTGAGCGAGCTCTCCCTGCTCACCGCGGCGGAGCGCAGGCAGCTGCTGGAGGAGTGGAGCGGCGAGCTCGGCTCCTATCCGGATCAGGACACGGTCCACAGCTTGGTCTTCGGAGCCGGCGAAAAAGATCCCCAGGCCCCGGCGGTGCTCTGCGGCGAGGTCACGCTTTCTCATGGCGAGCTGGCGGCGGCTTCGGCGGCCCTCGCCCGCAAGATCGTCGCCGCCGGCGCCACTCCCGGCACCCTGGTGGGGCTGTGCGTCCAGCGTTCCGAGCGCTTGGTGGTGGGCCTCATGGGCATCCTGCAGGCGGGCTGCGCCTACGTGCCCCTGGATCCCGCCTACCCGGCGGACCGCCTGGCCTACAT